>NZ_JBWQXL010000008.1:0-268562 GCF_056620565.1 Nostoc sp. LEGE 12454 | reverse complement strand
GCCCCAATCCCCTCATCCCCCAGAAGCCTCACTAGTAGAAAGTTGAGATAATTGGGCGAGGGATAGGTCTTCAACCTCTGGTAACTTTTCTAGAGAGAGAGGAGTCGATTGGGTGGCACCAGATAAGCGTTTTAAAAGGCTAGGTCTGGGGTCATGTAATAGATAAATAATGCGATCGCCAATTTCCCAATCTTGGTTCGCTGGCATTACTTGTAAGCGTTCTGCTCGTTCTACCAATAGCGGTATCAAAGCCCCAGTCCGAATCTTTTCTTGGATGCGATCGCATTGAGTCGAAAACTCCAACTCGTCTAGCGTAGTTGTCCCCAACTTCACTCGCCCATCATTCAAATACTCATTCCAAGTTTTAATCGCTAAGTCTGGGATAAAAGCTTGATTAACTTTATTATTAGCCGACATACTAGCTTGCGGATCGCGGGGAAAAACAGCTAGGACGCGCGGGGGTTTAAACTCCTCAGCTGCTCTTTGAGCCAAAACAAAATTTACCTCCCCATTACTTGTCATAGCCAAAAAAGTACCTATAGAGGCAAGTCCGGCCTCTTCTAAAACCGCAGCATCTAGCGCACTGCTGGCAATAACCCGGAGATTTTGCGCCTCGGCTTGCACAAGACATTCGGGATCGGTATCAATCATCACCACATTTTCTCCCCGTTCTTGAAAAAAGCGGGCAATCACAAGACTCAAGGGATTACAACCCACAATCACTGCCCCAGTTACGTCCTTAGAGGTGATTTGCAGCCATTTAGCAACCCAGCCAGCTGTTAGCCCTTGGCAGACAACAGTCATGATAATTGTGAGGAAAACTAAAGCTTTGATGGAATCACCGCCGTTAATGCCTCGCTGTGTCAACGAAATCGCAAAAAAAGAAGCTACAGAGGCAGCAACAATTCCTCTCGGAGCAACCCAGCTTAAAAACAGTTTTTGTCGCCAATTGAGGTCACTGTTCCAGGTACACAACAAGATATTAATCGGGCGAACGACAAACATTAGTACCAAAACAGTGAATAAACTACCCCAACCCAAAGCAAACACACTGGCAATGGATAAATCAGCAGCCAATAAGATAAATAGCACCGAGACGCTGAGAATTGTCAGCTGACCCTTAAAGCTGCGTAACAGTCGTTCTTCCGGGACTGAGGAGTTAGCAAAGACTGCTCCTGCAACTACTGTTGTCATAACTCCCGATTCACTGCGGATCATCTGCGATAAGGTAAACAAGCTCCAAAGTATCGCCAACACCACTAAGTTTTTTAGCTCAAATGACAGAAAACTGGCGCGTTTGAAAATCAAACTCATCAGATAACCGCCAGCACCACCAATTGCTGCGCCAACACCCAGCCGTATAAGTAAACCAACGATCGCATTGATGGGGTCAGCATCGCCGTTCAAAATCGTATCGAGGACAACGAAGGCGAGGATAGCCCCTACAGGGTCAATTAAAACCCCTTCTCCTTCCAAAAGTGTTGCCACTTGTCGATCTACATTGATTTGTTTGAGCAATGGGCCAACGACGGTTGGGCCTGTCACCACGACTATGGAAGCATAGAGAAAAGCTATGTTCCAGGGAAATTCACCTAGCCAGTGAGCAGCCATACTCCCGCCAAGCAGGGTGATTAGCGTTCCTTGAGTAACGAGCAATTGTAGGCTGACTGAAACTCTACCTAACTCACGCAGATCCAAGTTAAGTCCGCCTTCAAACAAAATAATTGCCGTTGCGAGGGCGACTATAACTTCCAGCCCAGTGCCTAGCGAATGGGGATGCAATAGCCCTATACCATCGGAGCCAAACAAAATGCCCAACAGCAATAATAAGACGATGCTGGGTACACGAAGGTATGCAGCCAGCACTTGGGCACTAATGCCTGCAAAGACAGCGATCGCCATCTGTATGGTGATTTCAAAAGATGCTTCCATATTGTAGATTTTGAGCGATTTATTTCAAAATCTCTTGTAAAAAACCGTAGATATTAACTCTACAGGGTACAACATCATACCCTTTGTTCCTTGCTGTCTTCAGCGTTTTTTAGATATGTGTATACTCCGAAATTCCCAGCGCCCAATGCTGACGCGCCCTGCGGCTGACCGCAGAAGCATCTACGAACTTTTTTATCTGTCTCCATATCTTTGTATCCTCTTCAAGCTTTTGCTTCCACCCAGTTTAGCTGCCACAAACTTTTTTTGGCAAAACCTGTTGACAAAGGCAAGGAAATTGGTTAACTTATAAAAGGTCTGAGTCCGATGCCCCCATCGTCTAGAGGCCTAGGACACCTCCCTTTCACGGAGGTAACGGGGATTCGAATTCCCCTGGGGGTACTTAAAAATAATAAAAAGCAAAAGCTTTTTTATTTGAAATCTAGCAATAAAAACCATCATTCAGGAATACACCTGAATTATGGTTTATTGTTGTTATGCATACGGTTCTTTGCTGGCTAGTTCTTCTACACGTTGGTGAATAGCCAAAAGATTTAACCGCAAATCTTTGCTCAGACGATTTTCAATAATTCCCACTGGCATAGTGAGTTTAGGCCAAACTTGAATTGTGTAGGACAGATTTGTTCCTAGAAACTCACCGAAAGAATAAGGCTCTAAGCACCAGCTACCAGAAAAGCCTTTAAAATCTCCCTCTACCATGCGGAAATTAATTGCTTTAGGGAAGCATTCTTCCAAATCTAGAACTACCCGCGCACAAAAGTTGAAATTCAGTAACCGTTGGGAGCCTACTTGCTCCAGTCGAATTCCACCATCGGGATGCTCGATTAAACAACTCTTGGCGAGGTTGGGGAGGAAGTCTGGTAAGGCTTCATAATTTGTCAGAACCTTCCAGATTTGCTCCACTGGGTGGGGAATTTGGACTTTAGCGCTGATTTGCCGCTGTCGCTCTGCTATTTTCTCAATTTGAACTTCTACCTGAGCAAGCAAATCCTCTTCTAGGTTGGTGTCATCAGTGGAAGATTGCAAATCAGGGTTCTCTGTTGTGTTCTGTTTTTTAGTCACTTTCAGAATTATGGTTTGCTTTCGTCAGAAAATTGGGGCAGAGTCAAGGTGAAGCAAATTTCGCTCTGTTCAGAATCCGAAATTGGGAGACTTTCAACAGCGATCGCTCCATTCAGATGCTGCACTAAAGACTTGACTAAAGCAAGTCCCAAGCCAGTCCCTGGAGTCCAGCGCCCTTTTCCACGACGGAACTTATCAAAGATGTAGGTCGCTTCTTCTTCAGAGATGGCACGTCCTGTATTCGTCACCTTCATGATAACTCGATCGATTTGCCGATCTACTTGGTGAGCCGCTTCAAGGCAGACTATTGTATCAGGCTCTGAGTATTTACAGGCATTCGTTAATAATTCTTGCAGGATGCGGTCAAAGCTCTCCAGTTCAGTTTGCAGTTTGAGCGATTCTTCCGGCAAATCTATAGAAATTTTTAATCCTTTTTCGCCAAGTTTTTTCTCGAAAGATGCTGCTATATCCTGAATTCTAGTATTTAAATCTATAGATTCTAATTGCGGGGCTTCGTGAGGCGACTCTAGCTTTTGGAGTGTCAATAAGTCATTAATCAAGTTGATTTCTTTTGAACATTCCTGCTCAAGAATATCTAGATATTTACCCTGACGCTCTGGTGCTATTCCTGGCAAACGCAAGTTTTTTATTGACATCAGCATATTTGTCAAAGGGTAGCGTAAGCGATCGCTCATGTTACTCAAAAATTCATCTTTGAGTTCATTAAGTTTCCGCAGCTGCTCGACATACTGCCGGGTTCTTTCATGCAATTTTGCCTGGAGTTCTAGACTACTCTGGAGTTTCGCCGTCCGTTCATCTACCAACATTTGCACTTGGCGCAATGTCTGTGACTGAATTATGGCGTTACTCACTTGAGCGCAAACCATTTCCACCAGATTTAATTCTTCTGGTTGCCAATTGCGAATCACAGCTTGCTGTAGCACCAAGAATCCTAAAATTTTACCTTGACTTTCCAATGGCACTAAAAGTACCGCAGGCAATTTCTCTATTGCAAATAATGGAGCAGCTGTTAAGGTATCGTTTTGATCTGTATAGTCATCGAAGATTACTGGTTTTCCAGAATCCATGAATGCACGCTGGCATAAACCACAGTCTGAAATCAAGAAAGACTCAGCTAAGGTGTCTGGTTTACTAGTGCCAGAATTTTGTGTTTCTCTAACCCATTGGGCGATTACACTAGCTTTCGCTTTGGGGATTTGTTTTTTAGCTTGAGTCTTAAATAGTGGATCTGTATATTTTAGTAAGATGAGCAAACCCCGATCTGCCTGTAGAGATTCGGCTGTCGAGGCGATAACTAACTGGAGCATTTGATTCAGCTCCAAGTTGCTACGACTTAATAGGGTTAATTGCTTGATCAAGCTTTGATGGTGCTTGCTTTTTTGCAGGGACTGCTCTTGATGAGTAATTTGTTGAGCTTGTGCCACTCCAGAAAAAGCGATCGCGCAAGCCGACTCCACTTCTTTGAGCAATTGTTTTTCTGATTCACTCCATTCATAAGGTTGGAATTTAATCAGATTAATCACTCCATTATTATTGCCACCAAAGCGAGTGGGAATTGCCAAAACCGCTTTTATCGGTAGTGGTAAATATTGACACCCAACTACTAGACTATTTTGAATAATGGAAATGTCTTCAATAGTCAATGGTTGGGCAGCACATTGCAGCACTGGCGAGTGCATAAGCAATTGTTCCATCGAAAACATTTCTTCTGGATGTGGCAACCCTAGAAACTCATCAGCACACCAATTAGTAGTAGTTGCTTCGTCTGATGTTTCATCCGCCACTGAAACCAAGCAGCAGCAATCTACTTGAAAAGCAACTCCTAGCAATTGGGCAATCTCTTGCAGCATCAAAGCCGTAGCAGAGCTATTAGCAATAATTTGGTTAATCTTTTGTACCAACTCGCGGGCAGGTTCTTCCTGATGCTGCATCAGCTTGACTTGGTAAGGTTGTAGTCGATCGATGTCATCTACGTAATGTGGCGGCGATGATAAAGGCTTTTTCATTTCTGGCACGCCCTCGGATAGTAACCCCATTGTTCTTGCACCCAACCTCTTGGCATATTCTTCACCGTTAGTTGTGTTGCTACACCTTGATAATTGACAAATTTTGTGTGAATACTTTCTCTCACCTGTTATAGCCCTTTTCTATCTCAGATGGCCAAATTTCCACTACATCAAGCAAATTGCTACATTGGAACATAAGTAATAAAATACTCAAAATATCCTATAAATGCTTAAGTTAGCTTATTTTTAACTGCACTGTCTTGAAATAATTTACTAACTTTATCCTGTCTGTAAGTATACATAAACCGTAATTTCTCTGGAATCACAGCAAAATTCCCCTTTTGAGCGCGTAAAATTACGTAACTTGCTTTATAAAGCTTTATTACATTTCTTGAAAAAACTAGTAGGTTTAACAAGCTACTCCTCGATCTCCGTAACTCTCAGTAAAATATCAACAAAAGTAAAGGAAACACGAGGAGGTTGTTCTTGCAGTCTGGCTTCTCTTCTCTAGGAGAGGCTGCATCAACGAGACGCACTCGTGTTCAGACCCGATCTACACTGATAGCGTAACTATGGTAGCGAGTTCGTAAGCGTCTTGTTCCCAACCTATGGCAGAAATTTGGAGTAGAGCTTAAATTTAAATAAATGCTTGCTTACTAGAAATTGCAGCAGTTCTGGCTAAATTGTGAATGCAGCCCAGTTATTTTTACTAATAACTGGGCTGCATTCGTCTGAATATAAAACTAAACCGCATTTATTTTCAGAACTATATTTTTTAAAATAGTAAGAGCATTTTGTACTCCCTGCTGGTAGGGAGGGCATCTAGCCCGCCCTACACCAGGTTTCAAAATAGACGAAGTTTATCCAGCCAAGCTCTCGACACTCAGAGGAACCATATCGCCATTTCTCGTTAGTCCTAACAACATCGGTTCTTGGGGTTGAATTAGTTGACCTGTAAGCACACAGCGTTCTTCTTGCTGAGCTGTGGCAGCTATGCTAGCTCGAATGTCGGATCGCGAAAATCGAGGTTTCCACTCACCTGATTTTTGCTGGACATAATTCCAAAGGATATCTCGGATCAGAGCTTGATATCCCTGATTCCCAGCTATTTCTTTGAGCTTATCTTTGAGTTCCCTCTCTAGGCGAATGCTAGTAACTTCCATATCGGTGGTTGGGGTGCGAGCGATCGTATGCATCAGTTTTTCTCCTTAAAGGTATAGACAGGATAGTAATACAAGTGTAGTATGTTTAAAGGAATGTTCAATAGGTGAAATTTTCTGTGAAATCCATTTACCCCATCTCTACTTCAATTTTGTGCGTTACCAATTGCCGAACCAATTGGGAATCAGCTGCTATGGAAGTGGAGTATTTATTTATGGGCGATGGTAGCCGAAATCATGGGCAAATCACAGAGGGCAATGATGATTATAAGTATGTAGGCTTTAGTGCACTAATTGCAAAACCACAACTAAATCAAAAAAGCGGGGGGTACAGGCGAAGGAATCCTGTACCGATATGAGACCAGAAAATTTTCCGGTCAATTCTAACCCCCGCTTCACCGAAAACTTGAAGCGGGGGTTTTTTTATAAGGAGTTAAGCTGTGACGATATCTTCCATGCGCGGCGCGAACGCAATGCAAGTGTTAGAGCAATCTGTGGTGGTGTTTTCTCAAAATTACTTGCCACTATGTCGGGTCAATATCAAGCGGGCGATTGTGCTGTTAGTAACCAACAAGGCGCAACCGCTGAGTTTTACCACAGAAAGCGGATGGCAAGTTCACTCACCCAGTTTGGTAATTGATGTGCCAAAACATATTCGCTTGACAATCACTTCTAATGAGCGGATGTGGAAAGTTCCGCCCGTGAATCGGCGAGAAGTATTGCGACGAGACCATCACAGTTGCCAATATTGCGGCAGCAGCAAACATCTAACGCTAGATCATGTGATGCCACGTTCTAAAGGCGGTTCTCACACTTGGGATAACGTAGTCGCAGCTTGTGAAAGATGTAACTCCCGTAAAGGCGATCGCACTCTGTTTGAAGCTGGTATGCAACTGCGTACCAAACCAAAAGCGCCAATCCACCCCGCGATTTCTTTTGCTGAACAGTTTTGGATAGATATGCAAGCAAACCTGGAATAACAGGAGAGCATAAGGAATGCTGAAATTAACTTACACTGAAAGCAGTTTTGATTTGGAATGTGTCACTTTGTCGCTAGAAGAATGGGTAGCGCAACGAGTGATTTTAGCCCTGCGAGTTGGGCAAAGTTTGTGCATTGAACCCAGTACCGCTTCCTTTTTGCTTCCTGTTGATTTGCCAGGAGTAGAAGTACTAAGGTCTGAGGTAAAAAGAGATGACAGAGAAATCATTGCCCTCTGTGCGTGCGATGCCGAATATATGGAAGTCACCCTGCGGGGTTCTTGGCTATCAGCTAGTTCTAAGGATTCCGTCGGTGTGTTTGTCACCACTATGAGCGATCGCGCTGAGTTCTTTTTGCACAAACTTTGGCAAGAAGCTCAAGAAAGTAGTGCTTCTGTTATGAGTGAATAAACGAAATAGTAGGGTGAGGAGAATTTCTCACCTTTATTGCTCCATTTGTAGCAATTCGGGAATTGTCACAAATCGGTAGCCTTGCTGTTTGAGTCCACTGATGATTTGTGGCAAAGCTTCTACAGTTCTGTGGCGATCGCCACCACCATCATGCATTAAAACAATAAAACCAGGTTTCGCGCCTTTCAGGACATTATTTACAAATGCCTGGGGTTTGGCGTGAGGATCGGTATCAGCGGAAGTTAGCGACCACATAATCACAGTATCTTTATGGCTTTTGGCGTAAGCGGCTAGTCCGTTATTTAAAAAGCCTCCAGGAGGACGAAATAGAGAAGTTTTGACTCCTGTAGTTTTGTATATCAAATCGGCTGTGCGATCGATTTCACTCTTGGCTGTGGCTTCATCCATTTGCCGATACCAATGATGCCAAGTATGGTTGCCAATGGCGTGTCCCTCGGCTACTTCACGCTTGGCTAGGTCGGGATTTGCTTCTAAAGCTTGTCCTACCCAAAAGAATGTTGCTTTAACATCATTTTGCTTCAAGATGTCCAGCATTTCTAGGGTTGTCTTTGGCCAGGGGCCATCATCAATGCTTAAAGCAATAACCTTTTCGTTGTTGCTGGGTTGAACCTTATAAACTGTTTTTCCCTGAAATTTAGCTGGGACTGTAAAGGTAGAGTTTTCTACTTTGGCTGATGGCGGTAATTGGGCATTAATTTGGCCCTTTGCTGGATCTTGAAATGCAGTATGAATTTTGTTTAGTGGCTGGTTCAACCCCGATTGTGGAGAGATACCTGGAGCAATACTACAAGCTGTAATCGTAGAGGCGATCGCGACAATACTAATTATCTGTTGTCGCTTCAAGGAGTTGTCTGTCACGTCAGGCTTTTAAAGATCAACCAATCATAAGCTGTAGTTTTAGTTTTCAGAGGTGCGAGCAAGCTCAAATCTAAGCGCAGAAGCTTTTATAGACAATTTAAAAAAAACTTTCTGAAACCCCTTGACACCTCTTGTAGTATTTTGTAGTATATTTGTAGTGAGGCGGAAGACAAAGCTTCTCAAGAATCAAATTTATGTTCTACATCCAACTAAGGGACAGGCGTTGGAATAAACCAGAGTCCCCAGCCAACAAAGCTGCTTTTACTTGCAAACCATCGGCAATAGAGGCAAAAAACGAAAAAAGTTCTAAGTTTGCACTCATTAAAACCACTGAATACATCCGTAATACGCAACAGGCTTGCTACCTAGAATTTCGGTTGTTTTCTTAACAGTTTCTAACAGTAAAAAGTTAATTATCTGAACCTTGAAAACTAAATAAGAAATGGGCAAGTTCACCAACAAAATCTGTGCCTAAAAACCTCAAAGTTTAAGCACAGATTCAAAAAATCGGGGTGTAGCTCAATTGGCTAGAGCGTTCCGTTGTCTGCGGAAATGTTGCGGGTTCAAGTCCCGTCACCCTGGTTGCAGTCCTGTAGGCGAATAGTTTAAGCCGTCAGCCTCTCAAGCTGAAGATTGCGAGTGCGAATCTCGTCAGGACTCCCAAATGGTCAGGTAGCCAAGTGGTCGAAGGCGTTGGTCTGCAAAACCGATTAGCGCGGGTTCAAATCCCGCCCTGACCTCTGTCGCAGCGTAGCTTAATCAGCAAAGCCCCAGGTTCATACCCTGGTATATGCGGGTGCAAATCCCGCCGCTGCCACCAAATGCAGGGATGGTGTAACGGTAACACCTCGTGACTCCAAATCCGATGTTCTAGGTTCAAATCCTAGTCCCTGTGTCAGACAATTTTAGATTTTTTAGATTAATAAATTTAATCCAAAATCTAAAATTCGGTAAATTATGCCCTCGTGGACGAATGGTTAAGTCAGTGCTCTTTCAAAGCACAGATGCGAGTTCAATTCTCGTCGAGGGAATGATTATGGGTCGGTGGCCGAGTCTGGCTGAAGGCGACAGTCTGTAAAACTGTTCTTTTTTGCACGCAGGTTCAAATCCTGCTCGACCCACTATGGAGAGGTGGCTGAGTGGCTGAAAGCGTCCTCCTGCTAAGAGGAAGCGGGTAGTTAATACTTGTCGCAGGTTCAAATCCTGTTCTCTCCGTTTTGAGAGTGTGGTGTAACTGGATAACATCTCAGTCTACGAAACTGAAGACGTGAGGGTTCAAATCCCTCCACTCTCGTTACATAGGAGAGATGATGGAGTGGCTGATTCGAGTTGAATTAAACCAGTCCACTGGGTAAAACCTATCTCTCCTCCTTATCCCCCGGTAGCTCAGTTGGTAGTTAGCGCCTGTCTGAAGAACAGGAGGTCGTCGGTTCGATTCCGACCTGGGGGGCTTCGTTGCCTCATAGCTCAATGGTAGAGCAAGCGGCTGTTAACCGCGCGGTTGTAGGTTCGAGTCCTACTGAGGCAGCCAATTATAATTCGTAATTAAATAAGGGTTTATACCCACGTTTTTATAAATGGCTTGTATGTTAATCGGGGTTAAAATCACTCTCAAAAAACATAATTACGAATTACGAACTACGAATTACGAATTGTTTAATGCCGGGTGGACGAATTGGTAAGTCGCATCGCTCTGAACGATGAGGTTGCAGGTTCAAACCCTGCCCTGGCAATAAAGCCCTGTGGTGTAATTGGCAACATAGCGCCCTTTGAAGGCGAAGATTCCAGGTTCGAGTCCTGGCGGGGCTGCCAAACTTGCTCTTGTAGACCAACTGGAAGAGGCTGCCGTCTCAAAAACGGTATGTTGTGGGTTCGATTCCCACCAAGAGTACCAAAATTTGCTCCTGTAGCCCAATTGGAAGAGGTGACAGACTTAAAATCTGTTTGGTTGTGGGTTCGACTCCCACCAGGAGTACCAACGGGATGTAATTCAGTGGACAGAAGCCATGCTTTGGGAGCATGGAGTCGCAGGTTCAAATCCTGCCATCCCGATATACCCCTGTGACGGAACTGGCATACGTGCTGGAATCAGAGTCCAGATTTTGCAGGTTCAAATCCAGTCAGGGGTATTGGTGAATATGCGGGGATGGAGCAACGGTGGCTCGTCAGGCTCATAACCTGAACATCGGCAGGTTCGACTCCTGCCCCCGTCACCAAAATTAGTGCTGGTGTAGCTCAATTGGCAGAGCAACTGACTTGTAATCAGTAGGTTGCAGGTTCAATTCCTGTCACCAGCTTGATGCGGGTGTGATGTAAGGGCAGCATGGGACGTTTCCACCGTCTTCGTGCGAGTACCCTACGGGAAGCAAGCTACAAATCTCGCCGTCCGCTCTGAACTTGCGGGTGTGATGTAATCGGTAGCATCTGAGTACGCCATACTCAGTGCGTGGGTTCAACTCCCTCCACTCGCTTGCGTAGTCCTGTAGCTTCAACGGTAGAGCAAGTGCCTTACAAGCAAGAGGTTGCAGGTTCAAATCCTGCCAGGACTACCAAATATTGGGAGTGTAGCTCAATGGAATAGAGCTTCGAGCTTCTACCTCGAAAGTTGTGGGTTCAAGTCCTACCACTCCCGCCTGAACAAGTCAAAAGTTAAAAGTTAAAAGTCAAAAGAATGAATTTAATATTTCTCTTTCTTTTTAGTTTTTACTTTGCCTTTTTTACTTGTTTGATGGGGTCATAGCTCAAATGGATAGAGCGCCTGCCTTGCAAGCAGGAGGTTATGGGTTCAATTCCCATTGATTCCACTAATGGTATCTGAAGCCAAAGTGGTCGAGGCGCTGGTTTGTGGAACCAGTCATAGCGGGTTCAAGCCCCGTCAGATACCTTTGAATTAATAATGGAGGTTATGATATCAAGATATTTTTGAGAGCTAGATTTATTAAATTTTTTTTGTTGAGAACAGTTGATAAAGACTAATTCAATTTTATTTTCTAAACAGGCTTGAAACTTGTGTTTATCATTATTTTGAATAGACGCTAGTTTTTCGGCTCCGTAAATTGGCTCGTAATGGAAAATGCCATTTAACTCAAAAGCTAAATTTAGGGAGGGTATGTATATATCAAGCTCTGCATTGATGGCATCTCTTCGATTGAAATGAATTTCTAACTCTGGATAAAGCTTTGAAAGCTGCTCGTCAAGCCAATATTCAAGCTTAGATCGTCTATTCCCATGATTCTTATGGAAATTTCTATAAGTGGCTGCACAAGAATTTGAACAAAAATCAAGTTTGCCTTGTTTTATGCGATGCCTTTGTTTAGGAAAAAATTTCCTACAGTTACAACAAATTACTTCTTTCGCTAGGATGGGTTTTACGAATAACGGTAAGCCAGAAACTTTCAAAGCATTATTCCAACTTCCAAACTTTCTAATAATTGTATTATGCGCTACTGGGCAAGGAATACTTTTATCTCTAACTTTATTTAATGCAGGAATCTTACGATGAGACTGATAGTATTCTTGGAACCATTCTATTAATTTTTTTTCAGTGATTTGCATGAAAATCATACGCCCTTCAATGGAAGATGCTGCTGAATGGACGGCAACCAAGCTTGAACCTTGGAGTACGGGCAACTGTAGGGGTTCGATTCCTCCATCTTCCTCTTTTTCCACCTGAAGCCGAAAAGCGAGGCCCTGTGCTGATAACACAGACATAGGAGGGGCAGTACCTCCCTGGTGGATTTATATCTAATGTTGCTATTACAAATCGCACTTGCTCATTTCTTATTTAAATTAACTCGGGTGGTTGGCATAACGGCTGTGCAGCGAGCTTTTAACTCGCAGAAATAGGTTCGACCCCTATACCACCCACTAAAGAATTAAAAATTTAAAATTTAAAATTCAAAATTAAGAAATGCAATCTTAGTTAGCCTTTTGGCAATTGCTAATATGCAACTTGAATGCGTGTTGGGTTATGAATAGGAACTAGCGATCGCTAGTTGAGCATGTTGCAATAATACATCTTTATCCAAAGCGTGTATGGGATATTGCGGTGTTACTGCCAGTAGTTTCTCTATTCTTTCTCTAGCTGCTTCTACCACTGCTTCATCTAAGCTACCGTTACTGAGCGAATCAGCAAAATCTTCAGCAATCCGATAAGTTCTTTCAATAGATGATGAATTAATATTACGCGATACAATAAACAGATCGCAGCCTGCATTAAATGACCGTGCCACAGTACCAGTTTTCATAAACATATCTGAGATCGCTTTCATATCCAAATCATCAGATACAACTACTCCCTCAAAGCCAAGTTCCTCTCTAAGTATGGTTTTGAGGATAGCCTGAGAAAGCGTTCCTGGCACATCAGGATCTATCTTGGGAAATAAGATATGGACAGTCATAATCAAAGGAATCTCTACTTCGATTAAAGCTTTGAAGGGTATAAGTTCTCGAAGTCGCAGGTCTTCTAGAGTTAAATTTAGTATTGGTAGCTCAATGTGAGAGTCCTTGCTGGTGTCTCCATGTCCGGGGAAGTGCTTGGCGCATCCCAAAATTCCTGAATCTCGAAGTCCAAGGTAATAATCACGCGCACCTTGAGTTGCAGTTTCGGGAGTGTTACCAAAGGCGCGCGGCCCAATCACGGGGTTATCGGGATGGGAAAAAATATCTGCTACAGGTGCCCAAGATAAATTGATTCCCAATGATTTTAGTTCTACTGCTGTGGCTTTTGCTACTTCGTAAGCGTGCGATCGCAGCAATAAGGCATGAGGAAAGCGGGTAATTGGCGGTGGTGTACGAATTACACGACCTCCTTCATGATCGAGAGTGAAGAACATGGAATCACGTTCAGTATATTCTCGGATTTGCCTGTTTAAATCATTGAAGCTTTCCAGCCAAACCTGATATGGGGTGCCATCCAAAAAGTTCTTAGCAAAAAAGATCGCCCCAATCGGTTTTAATTCATTGAGTGCGCGTTTATCGTCATCGCTTAATGTAGTGCCGGAAATACCTAAAATTAAGTGATGTCCAAAGCGCCTTAGCTCCTGCGATAAACTCATAATCTTTTACCTATAAGTTGCGAGGTAAACAACTTAGTTGTTCAACCTAGAGGACATAAACATTTATCCTACACCCTTAATAGAGAGAGAAAAGTTTTCTTTGTAAGTAATGCCCCAGATATTTACTCTGAGCAAATACACAAATCAGTCAATAAATCAACTACTTTTAGACAAGTTTTAAAATAAGCTATTTTCAGTCAAAGGAAATACTTTTGTTTCCCTAAATCACTTGCATGTAAATATAGATAAAGTGCGCGCCGCAAAGCTATTGCCAATAACATTATTGGCAATTTGCTTGGGCAGGTGCGCGTAGGTAAAATTCCCTTTGGCAAAAGTTTTTTGGGGAAGCGATCGCACAATAACTGCCAAATGTAACGGATTGCAACGTATAATGAGAACGATAAAACGGTTAAGAAATATTGAAGAGCAGTAGGGTTACATGCGAGTAGCGATCGCGGGAGCGGGACTAGCAGGACTTTCCTGCGCGAAATATCTTACAGACGCAGGTCACACACCCATTGTCTTGGAACGTCGAGACGTTCTAGGCGGTAAAGTGGCCGCATGGAAAGATGCTGATGGAGACTGGTACGAAACAGGTCTGCACATCTTCTTTGGCGCATATCCCAATATGTTGCAGTTATTCAAAGAACTGGATATTGAAGATCGATTGCAGTGGAAAGAACACACAATGATCTTCAACCAGCCGGATGCACCAGGTACTTACAGTCGCTTTGATTTCCCAGATTTGCCGGCACCAATTAATGGTATAGTGGCAATTCTGCGAAACAACGACATGCTGACATGGCCAGAAAAAATCCGCTTTGGCATCGGATTATTGCCGGCCATGATTCAGGGGCAAAAGTACGTTGAAGAAATGGACAAATATTCCTGGACAGATTGGCTGCGTAAACACAAAATTCCAGAACGGGTCAATAAAGAAGTTTTTATTGCCATGGCCAAGTCGCTGAACTTCATCGGGCCAGATGAAATTTCGGCAACCATTCTTTTAACTGCCCTCAATCGTTTCCTCCAAGAAAAAAAAGGCTCGAAAATGGCCTTTCTGGATGGTTCGCCAACAGAACGATTGTGTCAGCCGATAGTAGATTACATCACCGAACGCGGTGGAGAAGTCCGCTTGAATGCCCCTTTAAAAGAGATTTTGCTAAACGCCGATGGTAGCGTCAAAGGATACTTGATGCGGGGGTTGAATGGAGACGAAGATGAAGTTTTCACGGCGGATTTGTATGTATCTGCCATGCCGGTTGACCCCCTAAAGGTGATTTTGCCAGCACCTTGGAAAGAAATGGAGTTTTTCCAAAAGCTAGAAGGCTTGGAAGGCGTGCCTGTGATTAACGTGCATTTGTGGTTCGATCGTAAACTTACGCAAATTGATCACTTGCTATTCTCGCGATCGCCCCTCCTAAGCGTTTATGCTGATATGAGCAATACCTGCCGTGAATACGCCAACCCCGAACGCTCGATGCTGGAATTAGTTCTAGCCCCGGCAAAAGATTGGATTGCCAAATCCGATGAGGAGATTGTGGCTGCAACTATTGCCGAGTTAGAAAAACTCTTCCCCGACCACTTTGGGGGAGAGAATCCAGCAACATTGCTGAAATCTCATGTGGTGAAAACGCCCCGTTCAGTTTACAAAGCGACCCCTGGTCGTCAACAGTACCGTCCCTCGCAAACAACCCCCATTAGTAACTTCTATCTCAGCGGGGATTACACCATGCAACGCTACCTAGCCAGTATGGAAGGTGCCGTACTTTCTGGTAAGCTGACAGCGCAGGCGATTTCTGAGGCCCTCCCGGTAGCAAATTCCTCAAACCTGCAAACGCTCACCCGACCGCCCGCAACGAATGCTGCAACTGCCTGATTCCCCGCCGCGCATGAAAACGCTGGTCTCTGTAGACGAGTCATACAAACTTTGTCGGCATCTCACAGCAAAGTATGCCAAGACCTTTTACCTGGGTACTTTGCTGATGAGTCCGGTAAAACGTCAATCTATTTGGTCAATTTACGCTTGGTGTCGCCGTACAGATGAATTGGTGGATGGCCCCGCATCTGCTATTACCACGCCAGAAACCCTAGACCTATGGGAACAGCAGCTGGAATCGATTTTTGCGGGGCGTCCATTAGAAAATTACGATGTAGCTTTAGTTGATACTCTCCAGCGCTTTCCGATGGACATTCAACCATTTCGGGATATGATTGCCGGTCAGCGTATGGACTTATATCGCAGTCGTTATGAAACCTTTGAGGATTTATACCTCTACTGTTACCGCGTTGCTGGCACTGTTGGCTTAATGTCAACATCAGTTATGGGTGTGGATAACACCATATATGCAGCACCGTGGCAACAGAACAAACAACCTTATGTTCCCATAGAAGAAGCGATCGCTCTCGGAATTGCCAATCAACTCACCAACATCCTGCGGGATGTGGGAGAAGATGCCAAACGGGGACGGATTTACATTCCCCTGGAAGACTTGGCAAAATTCAACTATACCGAGCAAGACTTCTTCAAAGGTGTGGTAGACGATCGTTGGCGGGCATTGATGCGCTTTCAAATTGACCGCGCCCGCCAATTTTACACCACATCCGACCAGGGAATTACTTATCTAGCATCCGATGCCCGTTGGCCTGTGTGGGCAGCATCAATGCTGTACGGTCAAATTTTAGAGGCGATTGAACGTAATGATTACGATGTATTCAGTCAGCGGGCTTTCGTTCCCCAGTGGAAAAAGTTACGCACCTTGCCCATAGCTTGGATGCGATCGCAAGTCCTTTAAAAAATTAGTCATTTGTCTCTAGTTCTTAGTCATCAGTGTTTTATAAATGACAAATGACCAATGACAAATGACTATTGACTCTTACCGACAAGTCTGGTAACATTGATATTCGTGAGTCAGGAGAGGTGGCTGAGTGGTCGAAAGCGGCAGATTGCTAATCTGTTGTACGGCAGGCAACTCCGTACCGAGGGTTCGAATCCCTCCCTCTCCGTTTTTCAGCTTTTGATACACAGAGTATATTCTGTGTAAAAAAGAAATACTAATATCGGCGTAAAGATTTCTACTCCTAAAGATGGATGATATGATTTATCCTTTGGAGTCTTGATAAGATCCAGCTAGTTACAAACCTAGTTTGACGCTTAAGTTTTAGACTCCTAGATATCTGAGGAGTACAAGTGATTTATGAAAAAATTTAGTGCCGCCTTAAGTTTAAGTATAGCTACCCTCGCGGCAGGGTTTCTACTTGGGGCTTGTGGTGATAGCAGTAACCCTAACGGCACAGCTAACAACGGAAGTACCGCTACCCCTGCGGCAAACTCAACTACTACAAGCAGTGCTAACGGGCTAAAAATTGGTTCCCTGTTACCGACGACAGGCGACTTGGCTTCTGTAGGACAGCAGATGTTAGGTTCCATACCTTTACTGGTCGATACGGTCAACGCTTGCGGTGGGGTAAATGGCGAACCTGTTACTTTGGTGCAAGTAGATGACCAAACCGACCCAAAAGCTGGAGCTGCCGGTATGACCAAACTAGCAACTTTAGATAAAGTAGCAGGTGTCGTTGGCTCCTTTGCCAGTAGCGTTTCTAGTGCAGCAGTCTCCATTGCCACGCCGAATAAAGTTATGCTGGTTTCTCCTGGTAGTACCAGTCCCGTCTTTACCGACAAGGCTCAAAAAGGCGACTATAAAGGCTTTTGGGCGCGTACCGCTCCTCCCGATACCTACCAAGCACTAGCTTTAGCCCAACTTGCCAGAAAAAAAGGTTTCAAGCGAGTTTCTACAGTCGTAATTAATAATGACTATGGCGTAGGGTTTGAAAAAGCATTCGTGCAAACTTTTGAAAAATTGGGTGGAACTATAGTTAATAAAGATAAACCTGTCCGCTACGATCCAAAAGCTCAAACATTTGATACAGAAGCGGCGGCTGCTTTTGCTGGGAAGCCGGATGCAGTTCTGGCTGTACTGTATGCAGAAACTGGTAGTCTGTTCCTGAAAGCCGCCTATCAGCAAGGTGTGGCGAAGGGAGTACAGGTTCTGCTGACAGATGGGGTAAAATCACCTACTTTTCCCGAACAAGTTGGCAAAGGCGGTGATGGTAAATATATTTTAACAGGAGCGATCGGTACAGTACCGGGTTCCGATGGTAAAGCTTTAGAAGCTTTCAACAAGCTGTGGAAGGATAAAAAAGGTGGTGCGCCAGGAGAATACGCTCCTCAAGCTTGGGATGCAGCTGCTTTATTAACATTGGCGGCACAAGCTGCTAAGGAAAATACAGGCGTTGGTATAGCCAGCAAAATCCGGGAAGTTGCTGATGGGCCTGGCACAGAAGTTACTGATGTCTGCGAGGGACTAAAGTTACTTAAAGATGGTAAAAAGATTAACTATCAAGGAGCTAGCGGCAACGTAGATGTTGATGCTAACGGCGATGTCGTGGGTGTATACGATGTTTGGACAGTAGGAGACGATGGCACAATCAAGGTGATTGACAAAGTTACCCCTAAGTAGAAACTTAGGAGTTAGGAGTGATGAGTTATGAATTTAATCTTAATAACTCCTAATTCCTAACTCCTAATTCTTAAAGCCCACTGAAGTTATAACCAACTCCTAATAACAAGCCGATATCAGTTTCATCGAAAAATCCAGCATTGATAGCAGCTGTTGCCGTAAATTGAGAAGTTAGAGGCACATCAATGCCGCCAGACACCAAAAAGGCAAATTGCGAATCATCACCAGTTTTGTAAGCTGCACCTACTCCAACGTAAGGTGCGATCGCTAGTGGTTCGCTAAAAGCATCTGCTGATTTAAAGGTAAAATCGTAGGTGATCGGAAGTAGAACTGTGGTGTCATCCCCAAATATGGCTGAGGGGCGTACTGATATAGAATTCGTCAGTCCAATTTTGCTAACTACCGCAAAGTTACCGTCGCCCAAAGACGTGTCACCACCACTCAAACCAATGTTAGCAGCGATCCCAAGATAGCTACTACCACCACTGGTAGTTCTACCTAAATCAATATCAGATTGCGCCACTTTGGGAGCAGATGGTTGAGCAGTTGTTTGAGAAGTCGGTTGTACAGGTTCAGAGGTGAGCGTTGCAGATGAGGTTGCCACTGTGCCGGGAACAGGTGTAGGTGTTACACCAGCGTTTTCCTGTACCTGAGTTAGATTTCTAACTGTAAAAGTTTCAGTTGTTTCTGTAGAGAGGTTTTGGCTAAACTCGTTGGGAGACGCTACGGTTGCGGAAGGTTCAGTTAATGGCTGATTGCTCAACTTGTCTACTGTCTGGGCGCTTGCAGATAAACCGCTACTCAGGAATGCAAGAGTAGCTAAACTTGGCAACCAAAAAACACCTTTACGAAGAAAAATAGTATTCACGTTCACTCCTAAAACAATGTTGCCACGAAAAATAAAGATTTTTGTTGATTTAAGTCAACAAATTCGGGCAATATTCAAAATTTAACATCAAAAAATCGGTTTTTGCATTCTGACTTTACTTGATTTCTCTAGTTAATATTTACTAGTAAAAAATTAAATTTTATAGCAATCCTGAATCACTCGCGAAAAACAAGATACCCAACAACTTTTACAAGGTCGGGAATTTGTGGGTTGCAATTTTCACAAATTAAATAGAATTGATATATTTATTTTAAATATCCTGAATTTGATAGATGACAAATAGTCTCTTTGCTTAAAACTAAGATAGTCTTTATTAAGAAGGCGATCGCGATTGCCATCTTTTTCATAAACGAAAGAAGTTTTTTATCATAGCTGCCTTGCCGCCAAAGGCAGTTAGATTGTGAAGTGATATTACAAAGCTTGCAAAAATATTTAGAAATTGCCTACAAGGCAAACATAGTTCTAACGTAGAACCTATTAGGAGAGACTTGAGGCAAATGTGATGAGCGAAAATAATATTCAAAAGTACCGGTTTGTCTGTACCCTGACTTTCGGTGATATCTACGGTCAAATAATTGTTTGGTTGATTACAATTACCCTAAGTTTGGCATCAGCCTTGGCATTGATGGGTGCCAAGCGACCCGTGTACGCTTTAGCAACAGCGGGTCTCGTTGTTCTGTTATCGCTACCTTTCTTGTTGTTCGCGTTTGTCACTACCTTGTTAAATCATATTGAAGTCAGTCCTGTAGGGCCAGGAACTAAAATGGAACCCATACCAGGTAATGTCTCTCAGCAACAACCTGTACAAGCAACTAGCTAAAAAGTTAGGAGTTATGAATTATGAGTTATGAGTCACTTCATCTGTGCCATAACTCTTTTAGGACTTACGCACACTTTACGAATTCTTGGCGTCTTGGCGTCTTGGCGGTTCGACAAATTAAGCTTTTGAGCGATTTTTGCGTAAGTCCTATCTTTGTTTTTAACTTTTCACTCCTAATTTCAAAATTTGTTACAACGTCCCTGTATAGAAGCAGGGAATTTTTTTGTAGAGATGCTATTGTTACAACCCACTAGCTCATTAATCACGTCTCTACAATAGAACAGCAGTGGTTTGCAATCAGTGGGGTAATTATGCTGGAACACGATGTGATTATTGTCGGGGGCGGATTGGCGGGATGTCGCGCTGCTGTAGAAATTGCCCGCACTGACCCTAGTTTAAATATTGCTGTGGTTGCCAAAACCCACCCAATTCGTTCTCACTCGGTTGCAGCTCAAGGTGGTATGGCTGCATCGCTGAAAAATGTTGATTCCGAAGATAGTTGGGAAGCACACGCTTTTGATACTGTCAAGGGTTCTGATTACTTAGCAGACCAAGATGCTGTAGCGATTCTCGCCCAAGAAGCGCCAGATGTGGTGATTGACTTAGAACATCTCGGCGTTTTGTTCTCTCGCTTACCCGATGGGCGCATTGCCCAAAGACCTTTTGGCGGACATTCTCACAACCGCACTTGCTACGCAGCTGACAAAACCGGTCACGCGATTTTGCACGAATTGGTTAACAATTTGCGGCGTTATGGGGTGCAAGTTTATGAAGAGTGGTACGTGATGCGTCTCATTTTGGAAGAAAATGAGGCGAAGGGTGTGGTCATGTTCCATCTTTTGGATGGACATATCGAGGTGGTGCGAGCCAAGGCGGTGATGTTTGCCACAGGGGGCTATGGTCGCGTTTATAACACCACCTCTAATGATTACGCTTCTTCGGGTGATGGTTTAGCAATGACTGCGATCGCAGGTTTGCCCCTGGAAGATATGGAATTTGTCCAATTTCATCCCACTGGTTTATATCCGGTAGGGGTTCTGATTTCGGAAGCAGTACGGGGAGAAGGGGCGTATTTAATTAATAGTGAAGGCGATCGCTTTATGGCGAATTATGCACCCAGTCGCATGGAACTAGCTCCTCGTGATATTACCTCACGAGCGATCGCTTACGAAATTCGCGCCGGACGTGGTATTCATCTTGATGGAAGTGCTGGTGGCCCCTTTGTTTATCTGGATCTACGCCATCTAGGCAAAGAAAAAATTATGAGTCGTGTTCCCTTCTGCTGGGAAGAAGCCCATCGTTTAGTAGGTGTTGACGCAGTAACTCAACCGATGCCAGTCCGCCCGACAATTCACTATTGTATGGGTGGTATACCAGTTAACACCGATGGTCAAGTTCGCAGTAGTGGCGATGGTTTCGTTGATGCTTTCTTTGCTGCGGGTGAAACATCTTGTGTTTCCGTACATGGTGCAAATCGTTTGGGGAGTAATTCCCTGCTGGAATGCGTAGTTTATGGTAAAAGAACTGGAGCTGCGATCGCCAAATTTGTGCAAAAACGTAAGTTACCCTCTGTAGATGAACAACGGTATGTAACAGAAGCCCAGCAACAAATTCAAGCTTTGCTAGAACAACCAGGACAGTACCGAATTAACCAAGTCCGTGAAGCTTTTCAGGATTGTATGACTGAGTTCTGTGGTGTTTTCCGCACTGAGGCATTAATGACTGAAGGTTTGCAGAAACTAGAAGAAATACAACAAAAATACCCGCAAATTTATTTAGATGACAAAGGTAGTTGCTGGAATACGGAACTCGTAGAAGCTTTGGAATTGAGAAGTTTGATGGTAGTAGGACAGACTATTTTGGCATCAGCTTTAAATCGTCAAGAGAGTCGTGGCGCTCATTTCCGCGAAGATTATTGCGAACGAGATGATGCTAACTTCCTCAAACATACAATGGCTTACTACTCACCAGCGGGAATTGATATTCAATATCGACCGGTGGCGATTACTATGTTTGAGCCAAAAGAGCGGAAGTACTAAGCAAAGGTAAATTTAGTAAGAAATCGAGGGGACTATAAAAATTTTGTCCACCTCGATTAAGAATATGAAATGATTAAGTTATCAATCAGAACCTAATTGTTTCTGAATCACAGCTATTATCTTTTCTTCCCAAGCCGGATCATTTAATTTTATTGCAGCATCATGATGACGAGATTTTCGTCTATCCATGTAAGCATAAAAGGCTTCCTTATCATCCTTGTGGGTAAGAAGGTAACTCTTTAGCTCTTGGTCGCTCATTGCTGTATAGTTTACCTGATTCATAGTTCTATACTACATTCATGGTTCTATACTACCATCTGGCTTAATTTCTAGCTCTATTCCTTCATCTTGCCCAGCTAATATAAATATATTGAGCGATCGTTCATCTAATCGCACGATATGAATTGGCTGAAACATCACATTTGTAAGTTGATGGCAAAGTCTATATAACGATTGTAGCTGTTCTACTCTTGGTTGTAGCTCGTCCATGAATTTTTCTATTAATTTATATGTAACAAATTTATTAATATAAACTCATCCAGCGATGCTAGTTGTGATTCTCACATCCTATTTAGCATTCCAAATGAACTTCCCCTTCTCACCGGGATATGCTGCTCCCTCTTTGTCGAGCCACTTGAAGTCTATTTCGATTGGCATTTTCAAATTCTTCATTAAGTGCAAAGTGTTACGCCACGCTAAATTTGAATCTACACCCTGTATCGAAATGTTTATCTCTGGCAAGTAGTGAAAACCAGAATTAATTTTTTCACCCTTAACGACGTTAGATAGAGTTAGTTTGATCAGATCCTCTATAGAAAATCCTTGTCGAATAGCAATTTCGTGCGCTACATCAACGATTTTGCTCCAGTTCGGTTGATGAATTTCCTGACCACCAACGACGGCTCGAAGCACTTTGGTATGGTGCAAATTGCTTACAGCATCAGGTTCAAGAACTCTATAATTTTCAGTTTCAGAAACTTGCTGAGGCTGATAACGTGCCTCATATTCATTCAATAACTTCTCAATAACAGTGATGGGTGTATCCTCGAAAGGAACAGCCAGGGCTTGGAGCCTTTTGTAAATGGGATCAGGTATTCTGATAACTGGCATCATATATCCTTGTGTATTTACTCTTATCTATATATAAATGTAACATATATATATTATAAATGCCAACTACTTTCTAATCTGTATCAGTCCATGCAGATTTTCTGCTACGGCCAAAAGATAGTAAATTAACAGAGAAAATCTTTTGAGTGTAGAGTTAGCTACAGAAACGACTATCAAGCATCTAAGATATTATTGATCTGTAAAAAGCTGATTATACGATTACACTTGCTAAATCCCAGATTCAGCAAGTGCGCAGATATTTTCTGTATGCCGTAAAATTCTTACTATAAAAACAAGATTTTTATTTAAAATATGAACAATTCACAAACTTGGTATATTGTCAAACGTTCTGCTGGAAACTGTGAAATTATCCCCAGCCACCAAGTTGGCGATGATAATCTAGAAATTATAGAACAGTGGGGGCCTTTTAATTCGCAAGAAGAAGCGATCGCTCGACGGGTTGGACTCATTAGGGCTGGGAAGTGCCAACCAGTTTAAGTTAGTAGTTAGAAGTTGACAGTGACGGCCTTTATTTCTAACTCCTCACTACTCACTCCTAACTTTATTCCTAACTCTTCATTTTTCTGCTGTAGGTGTGCCCTGAGCAGCAATTTTTTTACCTATCACTTCCACCGCTTTAGCGAATTGAGGGTCTGCAAGAGTCGCAAGTTTGTCGCGTTCATGGAGCCACAAATCTTCCATCTGTTTTTTGGTCAAATCCACCTTCACATCTGGCGAAATGCCTTTGTGATTGATATCTGTACCATTGGGAGTATAGTAATGAGCAATTGTTACCGCTAATCCTGAACCATCTTCCAGGGGACGCACCGATTGCACTAGTCCCTTACCAAAGGTTTGAGTACCGACTAAAGTAGCACGCTTATTATCCTGCAAAGCTCCTGAGAGGATTTCACTGGCACTAGCGGAACCTTTATCTACTAGCACCACCAACGGTTTATTTGTCAAGGCTTTTCCGTTTGCTTCTTCCTTTTCTGCCTCTCCTTGGCGTTCAACGGTGGAGACAATCTTACCTTTATCTATCCACATCCGCGCAATATCCACACTGGAAAAGAGTAAGCCACCTGGATTACCACGCAGATCGAGAATATATCCGGCTACCTTTTTGTTTTCTAAATTTTTGATGGCGGTTTGCATTTCTTTACCAGCATTGGCACTGAACTGGTTCAAGCGGATGTAACCAAGATTTCCGGCTGGGGTTTTCTTTTCAGAAAACTTAACTGGATGGATTTCAATTCGCGCCCGTTTGATGTCAAACTGTTTTGTCTTACCGTCACGCTGAATAGTCAAGCTAACTTGAGATCCTGCTTCACCTCTAATCAAGGACACTGCCTGATTAGTATCCATGCCCTTAGTATCTTTGCCGTCAATTTTGAGAATGATATCTTTTGCTAAAACACCAGCTTTAAAGGCTGGTGTATCTTCAATTGGCGCAATTACAACTAATTGCTTGGTTTTTTCATCCTGACTAATGGTGATCCCAATCCCTGTCAATTCTCCAGAGGTATCCACCTGCATATTCTTGAATTCCGATGGGTCCATAAATCGGGTGTATGGGTCTTCTAGCTTTTTCAGCATTTCCCGAATGGACTTATACGCATCTTGCGGATTACTGTAGGACTTGCTCAAGTATTCCTTACGAACAGCCTGCCAATCTACCTGATTAAAAGTACCGTCGACATATTGGCGTTGAACAATTTGCCAAACTTCATCTACTAATTCTTTTGGACTTGCTTTAAATAAAGCCTGACCTCGCGAATGAATGCCAAGGCTAGTAACAGCGATCGTGGAGAGTGTAACTGCCGTAGCACCCAAAACAAGCCTACTTTTTGTAATCACCATAATGACAGCTGCGTCAGAGGGAAAATAATATAGTCAGTATGCTCAATCTAACACAGGCTACCACTGTACAGACCGAGTATGTATCCTTAATTTAAACAAAATACTTGACAATCCGGCGACCTTGATGGTTAAAAGATACAAAGTTTTTGGGTATGGGGCATAAGAGGCAGAGGTGCAGAGGGGCAGAGGAGAAAAACTTACTGCAACTTCTCCTCTGCTCCCCTGCTCCCCTGCTCCCCTGCTCCCTTTATGGTTCTACCCAGCGTTCATCTGCCTTAATGAGGTTAATTAATTCCTCTACACCTTTATCTTCTGGGACTTTTTTAATTTCTTCTCGACCACGATACAAAGAAATATAACCAGGTGTTTTACCAACATAGCCATAGTCGGCATCTGCCATTTCTCCGGGGCCATTGACAATACAACCCATAACTGCGATGTCTAGCCCAGTTAAGTGTTTAGTGGCTTCCCGGACTTTGTGCAGTACTTCTTCTAGATTAAACAAAGTGCGTCCACAGGAAGGACAAGCGACGTATTCCACCATCGTTTTTCGCAATCCCAAAGCTTGGAGAATGCTGTAGCAAACGGGTATTTCTTTTTCTGGTGCTTCTGTGAGTGAGACGCGGATTGTATCACCAATACCATCAGCCAGTAAGGTTGCAATACCAGCTGTGGATTTAATTCGCCCGTATTCGCCATCACCGGCTTCCGTAACGCCTAAATGTAACGGGTAATCCATACCCAGTTCATCCATGCGCTTGGCGATGAGGCGATAGGCGGCTACCATCACCGGGACTCGTGAGGCTTTCATGGAAACTACCAAGTTGCGGAAATCCAAAGATTCACAGATGCGGATGAATTCTATGGCAGATTCCACCATGCCTTCTGGGGTGTCACCGTAGGTAAATAGCATCCTTTCAGCGAGGGAACCGTGATTTACTCCAATTCGCATCGATTTACCTTGATCGCGCAAAGAAACTACCAGAGGTTCTAAGGTTTCGCGGATTTTATCGCCGATCTCGTCAAATTCGGTTTTAGTATACTCGGTTCGATTGACGTTGGGCTTTTCAAAGACATATAACCCTGGATTAATCCGCACTTTTTCTATGTGCTTGGAGACTTCCACGGCGATTTTTAGTCCGTTGTGATGGACATCAGCCACAATGGGCACGTCTTGGTAAGTTTTTATTAATTTTTGTTTAATTTCTGCTAAAGCTTTAGCATGAGCCATACTCGGCACTGTGACGCGGACAATTTCGCAGCCAATTTCGTGCAGACGACGAATACCAGCCACGGAACCATCAATATCAAGGGTGTCTTCGTTAATCATTGACTGTACTACAACGGGGTAGCCACCGCCAATGGTGACATTTCCCACCTTTACGGGACGGGTTTTACGCCGTTTGATAGTTGTATCAAAGGTAGGTTGGCTGGATGTAGTATTTGAAGTATCTACTATGGGCAGAGTTTGCATAACCTGATTAGGTAAATTTGCTGTGGTTAAAATATCAGATTTGATAAATCTCTGTTTCCCAGATTGCCACAGGTGGTGGCTCTTTTGGTGATTAGATAGAAAAAAAAGGAAAATAAGACAGGCAAAGAAATAAAGAGCAATTCAAAGGTTTTGCTCATTTATTACAGATATATTGCTGAAAATTTTTTTAACTGAGTAGCTTGAGTAGCGATCGCGCAACGTTCAGTAGGAAAGCTTAAGGAAGCGATCGCATTCTTATTGTGTCATAAATACTACCAATACCATCGTAATTCTATGACCCAAACTGCAATAATAATTTAACTATAAATTATCATTCTTTATACTACCATCAGGCATGATTGTATTGTAAAAAATAGCACCCTCAAGGTTTGTATCTTTCAAGTCTGCTTGTTCAAGATTGGCGTAACTCAGATTAGCTTGCTGTAAATTAGCGTTTTTTAAAGAAGTATTCTTCAAGTTAGCATTGCTTAGATTAGCACCAATTAGATTAGCATTATTAAGATTGCGACCTCTCAAGTTACTACTGCTTAGGTCAAAGTTCTGTAGGTCAAAACCTCTTAAATTACATTGAGACTTTGATAAATCGGCACCAGCACCAATGTAGGTTGCGTTAGTTAAATCAATTTCAGGTGGAAAAATTGTCTTTGAACTGTAAATAGCTCTAGACAATTTCGCACTATTCAAGTTAGCACCAGTCAAGTTAGCACCAATGAGATTAGCATATTCTAAGTTGGCATAACTCAGGTTTGCATGACTCAAATCAGCACCACTCAAGTCTTGGTATTCCAGCCATGCTTTACTTAAGTTGGCACTGCTCAAATTGACACCAGGAGCAATGAAGTATGCTTGAGAAAGTTGTTCAATATCAGCAGGTAAATCTGGATCTGTATATAGAGCATTTTTTAGGATAGTACCACTAAGATTTGCTCCAACTAAAAGAGTATCAATTAAGTTTGCATAACTTAAGTCAGCATTTGTGAGGTCAACACTACTTAAATCCATACCCCTCAGATCGGCATACTGTAAATTGGCACTACTCAAATTGACATTTTTTAATTCAAAATAATAAAAGTGACTGAGGTCAATACGGCTTAAATTAGCTCCACTCAAGTTGGAGTTTATCAGTTCACCATCCGCTAGCCTAGCCTGTCTTAGATCGGCATCACTCAGGTTAACATTGCTCCCACCATTTATCTCTGATGCTCCTTGTAAGTTGGCACGACTTAGATTAGTGTTGCTCAGTTCGGCACCATTTAATTCAGCACCATACAAATTAGCATCACTCAGATTGGCATCACTCAGATTGGCATAGCTTAGATTGGTATAACTTAGATCGGTTTGATGCAAATTAGTGCTTTGAAGGTTCGCATCACCTAGTTTTGCATAACTGAGATTAGCTCTACTTAGATTCGCACTGCTCAAGTCAATTCCATAGAGATTAGCACGACTAAGGTCAACTCCTGAAAAATCTCTCTCACCTGCGGCATAGCGTTTGAGTAATTCATCTCGGTTCATAAGAGCGATAACTTCGTTAAGCTTTGCTAACGCTAAATTTATTTAATAATACAAATATACTATTAAGTAAAGAGGATGAGGAGCGATCGCCCCTATCACTAGCTAAATTAGACTTATCATCAAATTCTTTGACGCCAATGCTAGAAAAAACATCTACATTCCAGAAAGCCATAGAAGCGGTAGAAGCATTAGATCCAGAAGCTCAGGCTATTCTTGTAGATATTATCCAAAAGCGCCTCAAACAACAGCGACGGGATGACTTAGTAAAGGCGGTTGCAGAAGCTCGTGAAGCCTATGCTAAAGGTGAAGTACGTAGTGGAACTGTTGCTGATTTAATGGCGGAGTTAGATGGGGATTGAAGTTATAGATGTTATTACAGAATAAAAGCGGCTGTAATTATGAACACTCAAATAACACCCCAACTACTAATTCCCCCACACTTTAATCCTGAAGAAGTGGGCGAAGTCTGGCGCGTACCTTATCAAGAACGTGCCGCCGAAGCTGAAATCTGGGCAAAACAACACGATATCAAACCTGCATCTTTAGATAAAACCAGCATTTGCTTACTGTTAATTGATGTTCAAAATACCTTCTGCATCCCTGGATTTGAATTATTTGTAGGTGGAAAATCTGGGAAAGGGGCGGTGGATGATAATGTCAGATTATGTGAGTTTATTTATCGCAACTTGGGAATAATTACGAAAATTGTACCAACTCTAGATACTCACACAGCAACCCAAATCTTCCATCCGATATTTTGGGTGAACGCTGCGGGAGAACATCCCACTCCAGCAGCGACTAGCATCACACCAGTAGATATTGAACAAGGTATCTGGAAAGTCAACCCAGCAGTTGCGAACAGTGTTACTAATGGGGATTATGAATTATTAGAAAAACACGCTTACCATTACCTTAAAAAACTCAGTCAAGACGGTAAATATCCCCTTACTGTTTGGCCTTATCATTCTATGTTGGGCGGTATCGGCCATGCTCTAGTTTCATCCGTAGAAGAAGCGATATTTTTCCACGGTATGGCGCGTCAGAGTCAAACGCAATTTGAAATCAAAGGTGAAAATCCTTTAACAGAAAATTATTCCATCTTACGTCCAGAAGTGTTGGAAGATTTTGAACAACGTCCACTCGCTCAAAAGAATACGCTGCTGATTAAACAACTTTTAGAATATGATGCAGTCATTATTGGTGGTCAAGCTAAAAGTCACTGCGTCGCTTGGACAATTGACGATTTATTAACAGAAATTAAACAGGTAGATGCTACCCTGACGAAAAAAATCTATCTGCTAGAAGATTGCACTTCCCCCGTTGTTGTCGCCGGTGTTGTGGACTATACAGAACAGGCAGATGCAGCATTTACAAGGTTTGCAGAGGCAGGAATGCACATCGTAAAATCTAGCGAAAATATAGCATCTTTTTTTTAACGCAAAGGATCGCAAAGGTTTCGCAGAGGAACACAGAGATTTCCTCTGCGTTTCAAAACGAACTTCATTTTTTCAAATAGCCTTTTGGATCTTCTGCTACCCAACCCAGAGATGAACTAGAACGCACTTCAAAATGAAGATGCGGTTGAATGGATGTTGGTTTTCCACTAGTGCCTACTGTTCCTAGTAAGTCTCCTTTTTTCACTTGCTGACCGACAGTAACTTTGATACTGGCAAGCTGGGCGTAGCGGCTTTGGAGTCCGCCACTGTGGTTAATAATGACCAATTTGCCATAAGAACCTTGATCGCTGGCAAAGGCTACAGTTCCAGGGGCGATCGCTAGCACATTAGTACCAACTGGTGATAATAAGTCAACACCACTGTGGAAGAAAACTTCACCTGTCGTAGGATTAATTTGCCAGCCGTAAGCTAATCCCACAGTTGCCACTTGTGCTAAGGGATATCCAGACAAAGATGCACGGTTTGGTGTACCTGTATCAGTAGGTAAAGGCGACTTAGTTACAACACCATTGGGCGACCAATTTACCCCCGGAACAAACACAACTCTGGGGTTTTGTTGGCAGCCATTCACCTCAAACAGGCTATCAGCACGAACTTTGTATTGTGCCGCCACTTGTCGCCAAGTTTGACCGCGAGGCACTTCGACTACAATCCCATTGTAGGGAGGAATCTGAAGCACACTACCAACAGCGGCAGGTGCACCGTTCTGCAAAGCTGGATTCATGCCAATAATAGTTGTCGGAATGAGATTGTAGCGCTGCGCTATGCTCTCCAAAGTTTCGCCACGAACGACTTTATGGCGTTGGAAGCGAGATAGGGCTGGAGTCGAGCAACCACCCACAGCAGCGTTAGCACTGTTTGAGTTTGAGTAGGGCAGTATGCTTACTAGGCCCAAGGCGCTAACTAAGCTACAGAGAAACAGTTGACGAAAGGGTAAAGTCATGTATAAAGGTCAAGAGCGCATTAACTTTAGATTTTAGATGGGAAGAGTGGGAATTGGGGAGCAGCACTTCTCTACGAGACGCTGCGCCAACGGCTACGCTCAGTGACCGAGGAGCAGGGGAGACAAGGGGACAAGTCTCTGCTTTGTCTTTCCCTCTTCCTTGTCTACCTTGTCTCTTCTCCATGCCCAATCCCTAATTTCTCGTAAATTGATCTGTCCACTTGCCGTTCGCTTGACTACACTTAGAAATTAGCAACTGCATTGCTGTTCTTGAGCAAAACAATTATGAAGTTATCCTTAAAGCAACTGGCGGTTTATGTGTTTTTACTGGTAATTGGCGGTGGTGCAGGTTTGTTTGGCAGTCGCTATCTCATTCCCCAAAATCGCTCGTTCCAACAGCTAAAAAATGTGACAATGGCTTCGCCTCCAGAATCCGTAGTTCCGAATTCTCCTAACGGAGCTATTGGGGCTACTGGGGGCGATAACGTGAATTTTATTGCGACAGCAGTGCAAAAAGTTGGCCCGGCTGTAGTGCGAATTAATGCGACTCGCAAAGTAGCCAATCCTATCTCTGACGCTTTGAAAAATCCCATCTTGCGGCGATTTTTTGGAGAGGACGATCAACCAATTCCTGAAGAACGCATTGAGCGCGGTACAGGATCGGGATTTATTTTAAGCGAAGATGGAGAATTACTCACCAACGCTCATGTAGTGGCAGATACAGATACAGTGCAAGTTACCCTCAAGGATGGTCGGAGTTTAGAGGGGAAGGTGGTAGGAGTTGATTCTGTGACAGATGTGGCGGTGGTGAAAATAAAAGCGAATGATTTGCCGACGGTAAAACTGGGCAATTCACAAAACCTGATCCCAGGGCAATGGGCGATCGCTATTGGCAATCCTCTGGGTTTAGATAATACTGTCACTATCGGTATCATCAGCGCTACCGATCGCACTAGCACTCAAGTTGGTGTCCCCGATAAGCGAGTCAGCTTTATCCAAACTGATGCCGCAATTAACCCTGGTAATTCTGGTGGCCCCTTGTTAAACGCTCAAGGCGAAGTGATTGGTATTAACACAGCCATCCGCGCTGATGCTCAAGGACTCGGTTTTGCCATCCCCATTGAAACCGCCGCCCGCATCGCTAATGAACTTTTTACTAAAGGGCGTGTAGAACATCCCTTCTTGGGTGTTGAAATGGCAGACCTTTCTCCCATCAGAAAACAGCAGATTAATCAAGAAAATCAACTGAATATTCAACAGGATGCTGGAATTGTGATTAAAGGAGTCACAGATGATTCCCCAGCCAAGCGTGGAGGACTGCTTCCTGGAGACGTGATTCAAAAAGTTAACGGTAAACCAGTGAAAACTTCAGCCCAAGTTCAGAGGCTGGTAGAGTCGAGCAAAGTTGGAGACATAATAGCGATCGAAGTCAACCGCAGCGGTAAAATTCAAACCTTCAAAGTACAATCAGGAGCTTATCCTGAAAAGAAGTAGTCGAAATAATTCGTAATTCCTAGAGAGCGTCATTCCGAATTACGAATTAGTGATTATTTGGTCAATAGTCCCAGAATGTTTGACTAGTGACTATTAATTATTGACCATTAGACAAATGCTCTAACTGCATTCTTTGTTCCATCTGGCGCAGAAAATACCCCGTCATCATGGCCGACGCTAGAAGTCCAGCTAAATTCTCCCGATCTGTTGTAATTTGCACGTTGAAATTTTCTGCCGGGAGCATTCCCACTAGCCCTTGGACATTTTGCGAGATGATTTGTTTAATTTCGGGGCTGGCGGACTGAGCAACCCTAGCTAAAACATCAGGAGACTGATGCTGTAGATATTTGAGTAACTGATTAGGGTATTCCTCAGAGTGGTCGGAAAGAAGTTGATTAGGGTGTTCCTCGGAGTTGTCATTCAAAAAGTCAGGATTAAACACCATTGGCAGTTTTATTTAGCTTAATTGCTAACTCTACTCTAAACCATAGTACAAGAGTAGCGCATTCACCACGGGTATAAGTCTAGAGGAAGGAGTCAGATTAGGGGGGAGATGACAGGTGACAAGTTATAAGGAATAATCTGTACGCTGTAACCTGTACCCGATTGCCTTCTTTACTCCCGACTCGCCACTCCCTTTAGTTCTAGTTCTAGTTCTAGTTGTTCTTCCTTCTGACTTGTAGAAAGTATTTGCGGAAGTTGTTCGATTTGGAAATACTGATGGAATTTTGGGGTTACTTGGAGTGAGTAGGAGCGAGAATCGCTGTCTCGGCGTTTGCGGATGAAACCAAGTTCGACTAGTTCTGGAACGTGCTGATATACTCCTGAACCGCGTAGGTTAATCAAGTCGCTCTGGAGTATGGGACTATTAAGGGCGATCGCGGCCAAAGTCCGTAATGCACCTACACCCAATTCTACAGGTATCATCGTTTGCACTAGATCGTGAAAGTCAGACCGTAGTTGCAAACTGTAACCATCTGGGGTTTCTATTACCTCTAAAGCGCTATCTCGGTGGGCATAATTGTCCATGAGTTCAATTATGCCTTCTTTGACAGTGGCGCGATCGCACGCGGCATACTCGGCGATTTCGCCGAGCGACAAGGGTTTACCCTTTAAATAGAGAATTGCTTCTATCTTCGTCGCTGTGGCTGTAATCATTTAGTCATTAGTCGTTAGTCATTGGTCATTAGTCACTTGTACTGAGCGTAGTCGTTGGCGTAGCCTCTCGTAGAGAAGTATCGGTCATTAGTACATGACAACTAACAATCAACAAGTGTGTGGCATTATATCGTAAATTGTCAAAGTATTTTTTAAATTTTCAAATTTGGCATTGGGTATTGGACACAAGAGGAAGAGGTGCAAAGGGGCAGAGGGGAAAACTTACTACAACTTTTTCTTTGCTCCCCTGCTACCCGCTCGCTCAAAAGCCTCTACTTGTGAGAATAAATTCTGCGATCGCTAAATCTTGTGGAGTGGTCACTTTTAAATTTGTCTCTTCTCCCTCGACAATTCGGACTTCGATGCCGCACTTTTCAAATAAGGCGGCGTCGTCAGTTACTTCCCAACCTTGACGGACTCCTTCAGCATGGCACTGTTTCAACAACTTGACATCAAATCCTTGGGGAGTTTGTGCCGCCCATAGTTGTCGTCTATCGGGTGTCTCTTGAATTATGCCTTGTTCATCAACAATTTTGATGGTGTCTTTGACGGGTACACCAGCAATTAAACCAGGACAGTGGCGAATGGCCTCGGCACAAGAGTTAAATAAATCTGGTGTGGCCAGGCATCTGGCGCCATCGTGAATTAACACTTGTTCTGCGGCTATTGGCAGAGATTGTAAGCCATTGTAAACAGATTCTTGGCGGGTGGAGCCACCTTGAATCAATTCCACTGGTTTAGTCAGCTTCAGATCGGCGAGAATTACATTGAACTCTGGCCAATCGCTAGACTGAGAAATAATCCCGATCCAACTGATTGTACTGGCGGCTTCTGCGGCTAATAAAGTCCAAGCAATAATTGGTTGCGATCGCACTTTTAGCAGGAGTTTATTGCGGTTACTACCCATTCTTTTTCCGATTCCCGCAGCTGGAATTAGTAAATACACAGAATTCCTCAATCTTTAAGCTATATATTTTCCCCTAAAATAGGGAGCGAGTAAGCGTCAATAAATATTATGCGAGTAGTAGCCCTTGTACCTGGCGGAATTGGCGACCAAGTTCTCTTCTTTCCGACTCTAGATGACCTGAAGCGCCATTACCCTAACGCTCAGATAGATGTCTTTGTTGAACCCCGGTCAAAGGCTGCCTACCGAGTGAGCAAGTCAGTTCACGAGGTGCTGAACTTTGATTTTAATGACCGTAACAGTCTGGCAGATTGGGGTAATTTAGTAGGGACGATTCGCGATCGCGAATACGATGTTGCCATTGCTGTTAAGCAAAATTGGTTGGTGGGTCTTTTACTCTGGTTGACGGGAATTCCTATACGTATTGGCTACCAAGGCAAAGGATCGGGTTTTCTAACCCACGCTGTGCCATTTAAAGCATCCCAATATGCGGCGGCAGTTTACCATGACTTGCTGCAACCGTTGGAAATAAATAGCCCTGTCCCAGAGTTAGCAGTAAATGTGCCAAAACCAGATATTGAGTGGGCACAAAAGGAACAAAAACGTTTAGGGGTTCATGAAACAGGCTATATCTTGATTCATGGCGGTTCTGGCCAGTTATCCCAGGCTAAAGAACTGGATAAAATCTACCCTGTCGAAAATTGGCAGCAAATTATTCAAGCCTTCCAACAAAAGCAGCCGGATTTACCTGTGGTTGTTATTAAGGGAGTTGATGATGAGCAGTTTGTGCGATCGCTTCTGGAGTCTTCTCCAGATATCAAGGTGACTGCCCCAGATGATATTGGTAAGTTAACTGCCATAATTGCCGGGGCAAATTTGATGTTATCGACTGATAGCGCGCCATTACAACTGAGTGTTGCAGTCCAAACCTATACCATTGCCATCTTGGGGCCCAGCGATCCAGCTAAGTTGTTGCCGAAAAACGATAAATTCCTGGCTATTGAATCCCTCACGGGAAAAACGGCGGATATTTCACCAAACGCAGTTTTAGAGAAAATTTGGGGTGGCTAAACCAGTAGTTTCTCCCAATTTCTCCAATCAGTCTATTGGATATCCAATCTAGTTATGCGTTTGTTGAATGACCGCAAAACCTGGACGTGACAGTTAGATTTTGCGGTTATTCAGTAGTGAAGAAGGATACAAAATTCAGAATTCAGAATTCAGAATTCTGTAATCAGAATCAAGATGCTCTCTACGAGACGCTGCGCTATCCTCCAGTCGCTTAACGTTCTCCTGAATTCTTTCTTGTTAAAATATCCCAAAAAAAGCATCATCTAATTCATAACCCAGCATTTGGGCCATGGACTTTAGGCGCGAGAGGCTAGGGATGTCTTGTTGTTTGAGCCAATCCCCTAAGATAAAGATTTTATGCATCAAAAATATCTCTAAGGCTTCAGGATTGTACTGAATACCTTCTTGGGAACTAAACTGGTGTGGTACAAGCATGGCGGCATAACGAGCAAATTCTCCAGCTTTCCAATCTAATAAAAATGGCAACCAAGGGTATTTGGCATCTAGGCGCACAAACCACAGGCGCACCTCTGGAATTTCTGAGAGTTCCCGTGGATCGCCAGGTTCGAGATTGTAATTGATATCAAAGCGTAGCTGCTGTTCATGGGATATAACCCCATCTTGCAGCAGTTTTTCAATCACCGTTGACGCAGGCGACAGATCCAGATTGTTAATGAAGTCATTATTGAGTGCGATCGCAATTGTCATTGATTCAGCAGCCACTTTCTTGATGCTCAACTGTAGGATCGAGAATATACAGTAGCAGCTTTCAGGGATTGACGCTACATTGACTTTTAATAGCACAAAGTTTCCTTCACAAATCAATTAGTATTTACTGATACTTTTTTGCTGATAATTTCGTCAACCTATACAAGGTTTAGACACAAGTCTGAACTGCTTAAATTTATTTGATACTTTTACTTAATTTTCGCTATTTATAACAAATATACATCCAGTTACTAGCCCTGATATGAGCCACTGGCTATCGCCACTCACTTTACCGATTTTTACTAAAATTAAATGTTACTTTGATCGTTGCTATAATTACTCGCCTTTAACTAAATAATTACTACACGATTAATATGGTACGCCATTAGAATTAGCCTACTTGGGTAAGGCAATGCCTGCCCCAAGGTGGACATTTACAGCAAATTTAAGTTAAAGTTGTAATGAGTTTGTTTTAGATTAAGGTCTGACAAAGTAACCGTCAACAAGCAAAAAAAATCATTATCGCCACCTGTGACTTCCACAGCATCAAAAGCTAAAACATAAGTGCAGGTAAAACAGCAGCGTGCAATATCATTGCATATATTAAATAACCAATAAACATTTAGATGGGAAAATTCCCTCAACAGTTAACAAGCTGTAATATGCAAAAACAAACAATTACTACAAGACCAATTCGTTCCTTAGAAGATGCACTTGAGCGGTGTCAAATCCTGGGTATGCGCGTCAGTCGTCAGCGTCGTTTTATTCTGGAATTACTTTGGCAAGCAAATGAACATCTTGCTGCAAGAGAGATTTACGATCGCTTGAACCAACAAGGCAAAGAGATCGGCCATACTTCTGTTTATCAAAATTTAGAAGCATTATCCAGTCAAGGCATCATTGAGTGTATTGAACGCTGCGATGGGCGTTTGTACGGCAATATCAGTGACTCTCACAGTCATATAAACTGTGTGGATACAAATCAAATTCTTGATGTTCATGTGGAACTACCAGAAGATTTGATCCGCAAAATTGAAGAAGAAACAGGAGTGCGGATTACTGAGTACAGTATTAACTTTTTTGGCTACCGCAATCCGCAAGAGGGATAGGGAGCAGGGGAGCAGGGGAGCAAAGAAAAAGTTGCAGAAAGTTTTCCCCTCTGCACCTCTGCCTCTTGCGCCCAATGCCCTATTCTCCAATCGAATTAATTACCAAAAACTGTCTCATCATCGACATCATCATCATCTAAATCTACTGACAAAATTGCACCTTCACAGCTTTCAATTAGTCCGATCGCAGGGGTTTTGTTCCAATTAAGGTTTGTGTTTGGCGTGATTTTTACGGTGTTTAAAAAGGGCTGCTGCGATCGCAAATGTTTCAGTTTTTGAAACAACTCTTTAGAGAACAAGGCTCCATTATCAGCAGCCAATTTTTTGTTACTCGCAGCAAGGATGGCGTCAAATAAGCAGGCGTTGGTGAGATCGGCAGAATTAAGATTTGTCCCCATCAGGTTTGCCCGTTGCAGGTTTGCACCTGTGAGATTTGCCTGTTGTAGATTCGCACCTGCGAGGTTTGCATGTTGTAAGTTCGCACCTGCGAGGTTCACCTGTTGCAAATTGGCTCCAGCCAAATTCGCCCCTGTTAACTCCGCATTAGATAAATTTGTTTGCTCAAGATTTACCCCAGCTAACATCACTTGCCATAAAGAGGCTCCCGATAAATTCAGTCCAGCCAGAGACTTAATTCGGGTTGCAAAGGCACTTTTATGTAAAACCATTGTCCTAGCAATTAGCACACTCAACACTTCTGGATTGAATTCTGTCAAATTGACTGGATTCCCACAAGGCCAAAATGGAATTTTTGTTTCTCGGTAGCAAGCACAAAGCAATAAAAACACATTCAGTCCCACCCCAGCATTTACCTGTTCAATATTCACAGGGTTTTGCAGTGCATGAAAATTAGTCAAAGCGTTGTGGGCTATCCCCTCATCTAACCAACGTCCTTGACAGTAAGCACGCCAGAAAGATAAAAGACGTTGAAACAAAACTTCAAACGAAAATTTGTGCTTTTGCTGGCGACGCAATCCGGCGATCGCCAGTTCTTCAATTTCTTGGCTAAGTATGCCGTAACCTAGTAAATTATAAATATTCTGGGCCACGCTATTGGGATCGAGTACAAAAGTGGGCGTGCCATAAACCTCATCTTGGTACTGAGTCAGAAATTTAAGTTCGGCAGCAATAGCATCTGCACAAAGAGATTCTCCTAACTTGAGATGCGAAAACTCAATTAAACTACTTTTCGCTGCGCTTTCGCCTGAGCTTTCTACATTCCAAACTTTAAAATAAAACGCTGGTAAAGTATTAAATTCACCAGCCACATTAATTTGATGACGTTGCGAGTGTAAAATTTTGAGAGCGATCGCTTGCATCTGCTCAAGTAAATCTTGGGGATGACGATCGGCGAGTAAATTAGCGATCGCTTCTGGAGTCCGATGAATATGAGCTGTACCCGAACGCAGTAACATCGTCTTGATCCCACCAATTAGCGGATAACCCAACAACCATCGACTCAGCCGATGGTGAATTTCCCATAACAGAAAAGACTTTTGGGTATTAGCTGCTAACTGCAATAGTTCATCATCTAGCAATCCCTCGCGGTGCAAGAGGCCCAACAAATGTAGCATTAAGGGTTGACGGATAAGCGGAGATAATTCGCTTAACTTTGATTGGCTGTTAAATAACCCGGCCTGTTTTAATAATGTAAATAAATTTTGAGCAATGGGTAATGATTGCACTTTTGCCCACTGTTGAAACCATTGCTTGAATTCTTCCACATCCAATGGCTGAATAATAATTCGCTTCAACAATAGCGGTAGTTCTGAGACAATTTCTGGTAACGTAGTTGAGCGACTTGTCAACACAATTTTGTGGCGGTGCTGAGATTGAAAGTTCAGTAATTGCTGAATAAAAATTGCTTGTGCTCTAATCCCCTGAGCAGAATGGGGCAATTCATCCAAACCATCCAGCAGCAACAGACAAGGGAGATTTTCTTGCTCTAACCAAGTTGAAAGATTAACACCAAAGGCAGAGTTTAAAGTTTCGATTAAAGTTTTACCGTATTTTACATCTCGCAACCTAATTAATATAGGCATCCAAGTAGGGTACAATTCTTGTGCTACCTGTGCTGCCCAAAGCTGGCAAAAACTAGTTTTTCCATAACCAGGTTCTGACTCAATAACAGCGATCGTTTCTAAATCAGTTAGCTGTTGCTGTGCCCATGTTTTTAAGTCAACTGGTTTAACAACTTTTTTATCCTGCTCGGAAACATTTTCCTCTATTGGTAAGCCTTTTTGTGGCACATAGATATCCTTAAGAGCAAAGGATTCCATTAGCAAAGGGATACTGAGGTTTTTAATCAAACTTGCACGGTAATGTTCTCGGTGTAAATCAATTTTTTCACTGACTGTAGAACCAACTTCTGGGGTGATGAAATCGGGAGATAATGAAATCCCCAAACGGAAAAATTTTTGCAGTTGGGCTAAGGGTGCAGCATTCTCGGTGACGACTATCAATATGTCACCAGGAAGTGAGTTGACTAAACGCTGTGTTAGAAGTTTCGCTTCCAGTTCCTCTGCACCATTGGCAACTAACCAAGCAATAGCAGCGTTATTTATTTGTTGTACCAGCAATGAATCTGCAACCGAAGATAGTGCTTGTTCAGCTTGAGTATCAGTCAATTTACCTGGGCTGAGAGTTTTCAGCAATCCTTGTAGTTGCGGATCTTCGAGGATGAGTTTACCCACATCCTCTTTAAGTATGTGTGCTTGTATGGGTATAATTGCTCGGTCCAACCACGGTTTTTGTAGGCTTGCTTCCTGCTCTAGAATTGCTTGCAAAGCTTGGAGATAGGCAATTTGAAACGCTAGCCACGTGCCTTCATTACGTTTTAACGGTTTTTTTTGGCTGAGGCTACGCAATAGTTTTTCTGTCAACTGGGAAATGACACTGATTTCTTCCCAAACAATACTTAAGGGCAGTTCTAAAACCTCTACCAAGGTACAGATATCAAAAGGTATGAGGCTTTTGAGTTCCATATCCTGAACAATACGGTAGGCAATACCTGCCAATTGACCTCCAGAAAACCCTCTGATTTGATTGATTGCGATATGGCGTTCTGCCAACCAGTGCCGAATACTCAGGTTCATTTAATCACACAGTGAAAGCTGTTTATGGCAATTACGATCGATTTATCAGTTTGCGAAAACAGGTGACAATGGGGAAGACAAAGTTTTATATCAAAGTTGTTTTCTGATTGGTAAAAAACAGTGCCGATCTAATTAAGTGGACTATGAGCGATCGCCCTTTAAAATTATTGTTAATCGACCAAGACCCGATTTTTCGTCTGGGATTACGGGTAGCCCTAGAAGCGATTCCTAACCTAGAAGCGATCGCAGTTGTAGAAACTGATACCATTGCCTTGCAGATTCTAGCAGAAATTGCCGAAAAAGACCCTAACCAGGTAAATGTGGTAGTTTTAGAATTCGGCAATGGTCGCTCTACTACCAGTCAACAGCTAGGTTTACAATTCTGTCGCCAACTCAGAGCGTTATATCCTAACCTACCAATCCTGCTCCTCAGTTCTATTCAAGAGCAAGGACTGCTATTAGCTGCAAAATCTGTTGGCGTAAATGGCTACTGCCCCAAAGGTACACCACTTCCTGAGTTAGTCGCCGCCATACAAGAAGTTGTAGATGGTGGTTCTTACTGGTTGCAGGATACAGAAGCAATAATAACTCCTAACTCCTCACTCCTAACTCCTAACTCCTCATTCCCCTTCTTTAAACTGCGAAATAATTTACGTTTGTCAGGAATCGCTAACATTGACGCTACCCTAGCCGCAGTAACAACACAATTACAAATTCCTGGACTACCAGTACTAGATCGAGCCATTCTAGCTGGACAACGGCGAGAACTGCTAGCGGCTCATTGGTTGCTAAATCGATTGTTAGTTTCACCACAAGAAAGGCAAGAGGAACAGATTCCGGTTGCTGATGAGCCACCGCTGACTCCTTCATTGAGTAGTGCCATTCAGCAACGGCAAACTGTATCACCTTTACTTAGTCCGGGAACCCTACAATCTGCCTTGTTTACATCTTGTGCTACTAAACTTCAATTTCCTTTACAAAATGTCACAAATATACCTTTAGAAATTGATATCTTTCGTGAAGATAAAAAACGGGAATTACTTTATCTAATCCTACAAAAATTAGCTGAACAGTTGGATGAACTGCGTACTTCTCAAATAGAGATAAATCAATTATATGAACTAAAAAATACTTTACTATGTGATTTATGGCAAGCAGCAATTACAGATTTTTTTGGAAAATTTTCTCGGATAAAAATAGTTAATCAAAATATAGAAATTGTTAATTTATTGCTGCAAAATGCAGAAGTTGTACAGAGAGAGATTCTCAATCAAATTCCGCTAGTTTGTGAGTTTTATTCTTATCTTTTATTTCAAACAGAATTGAACATTGATAATACCTCCTATACAGTAGTGAGTGCCGAAGCTAAGTCCCAAGCATTAATGATTTTAGAAAACCTATTGATTCAGGTAGCGAATGGAGTAGTGCAACCACTGTTAAATTATTTAGCAGATGTAGAAGAGATTAAACAAAACTTTTATGGACGCCAATTGATTTCTACAAGAGAAATTGAACGATTTAGAAATGATTTGTCGTGGAAATATAGGTTAAAAAATTATATAAACGAGCCAAAAGCAGTTTTTGAAAGTCGCTATGAGCTATTTGTAATTGCGCCTCGTGGCATTGCCAATACTTCAGTTTATGCACCTCGAAATCAGGAGTTAGTAAAACTTTCTAATATTCCCTTAGTAGTGACATTGCTCCTAGAATTTAGTGATGCGATCGCACCGCGTTTAAAATCACTATTAGCTGTTTTCGGTAGCGGTATAGTTTTTATCCTTACCCAAATAGTTGGTCGGGGTTTAGGTTTAATCGGTCGTGGTATTCTTCAAGGTATTGGTAGCGTTTCGTCAGTAGAAAAGAACTTTAGACGAAATAGCGATCGATCTAAGTGAAGAGTAGGGGGGGATGAAGGAGACAAGGGGGACAAGGGAAATAACTTAATGACAAATGACAAATGACAAATGACAAATGATTTTATCGGACTAGCAATTTCTTATGTTTACGCTATCAGTCTGCTTGTGATTGGCGAGGGACTACGTAAGCTGTTTGGTGTAAAGCCAGATTTGACTCGCAAGGTAATCCATATTGGTGCAGGGATGTGGGCTTTCGGAGTCCTGCTACTGTTTAAACACTGGGAAATCGGAATTATACCTTTTGCTACCTTTATCGGACTGAACTACTTGTTTTACCGCTACCGAATCATCGGCGCAATGGATACCCAGGATAGCTCACCTGGTACAGTTTATTTCGCTATCTCAGTGACACTGCTGTTCGGGCTACTGTGGCGACCAGATGGGCCAGTAGATAGCGTTGCGGTCGCCGTAGCTGGGATAATGGCGATGACCTGGGGTGACGCACTAGCAGCATTAATCGGTAAACGTTTTGGGCAGCATAAATACCAAGTGGGAAATTCTGTACGCTCTTGGGAAGGTTCAGCAGCAATGTTTGTAGCAAGTACAGTAGTGATTTTCTTAGTGCTGTTACTGCTACCTGGTTCGTCGCTGAGTCCCCTAGCAACGCCTTTAAGTTTAGGATGGGCATTGTTGACGGCGGTGGTAACTGCTACTTTTGCAACCCTAGCAGAGGCAGTCTCGCCTCACGGCACAGATAACCTCAGCGTACCTCTAACAGCTGCGGGAGTAGTTTGGATTTTCATGCAGGGTTTTTAAGGCACTCCCAATTACCTCGTTCCCAGCCTACGGCTAGAATTTCAACCACTCATAATATAGATTCTCAATAAAAACAGCTATTTCACTGAGATGTCTGCGGCGGGCTATGACGCTCGACGGCTCACTAACGCTGCGCTATCGGTATCGCACTATTAAATCGATGATTTATACCCCTAATTTTTAGCACCTAACTTTGGAGTACTGAACCTCAATACTACAATACTACTATTTTGGAATTGGCAGTGTTCGGAAACCTAATACTCAAAAGCAATTTAGGCTCGTGCCTTTAGCTTTAAAAGGTGTAGTAAAGAAAGCACCAGCACAAGTAGCTATCACATCATTTTTACATGGCGATAAACCAACTCCATATCAAATAAGATACAGCACTTTGCAACTAAATGAAGTACAGAAGCAAGGATTCACAAATCAAATTATTCTTCTCCCTCCAGCAAGAACTGCCTTCTGCCTCCTGCCTCAAAACCAGTGACTTTGTACCTCATGCAAAAGAAAACTGCTGTATGAAAGTGCTATAAATTTTGATTTGACCAAGCAAATACTTCCAACTAACTATACAACTACAGGAAAAAGTGTTTTAGGCATTAATTTAGTATTAACAACAACCGGAGGAGAATTAGAGTTGACAGATAGAAAATTTGCACTTCAACAAAAATAAGAAGCTCAATTTTGAGGGATGCTTCCCAATTCTGATGACGTTGCGTTTGCAATCAAGGTGCTGTCAATATTGGCAAAGGCAGTGTCCTTGTGGAAGTCAGTAATGATATAGGACTCATATCTGATTTTTGAACAAGATTTCAAATAAAATCTTGATAAAACGAACTTTTCAGTCTCAGGATGTTTTCAGAAATCAAATCGGAGTCCTATATCAGTACCTTGTTTGAGTTATTATAGTGACAACTCCGTGCGTAAATGCTAATTCCAATTGCGGCGGAAATGGAAGAAGCCTTCTAAAAACTCTTGCAAAGGAATGTTGGTATTTAACTTTTGCTTACTCCACTCTCTTGCAGTTCGTTCCAGAATTTCTGAGAAACTGGGATAGGCAGGAGATAAATTTGCTAGGTGTTTTACTTTAATTTTTTGTGATATTGCCAAGGCAATCAAATTAATTAATTCTCCAGCTTCTGCCCCTAATATCGAAGCTCCTAAAATTTCCCCATTGCGTAGCACAATTAATTTACACATACCAGTGGTTTCATCCCGAAGTTGGGCTGCTGCCACTGTTTTAAAATACTGTCGCAAAACTAAAACTTCATCTCGACGAAATTGATGTTTTGCCTGTGCCTCTGTCAAACCCACTTGCGCTAGCATCGGCGTAGAAAATATCGCCCAAGGAATTGAAGAATAATTTACTCGTAATCTAGGGAAAAATAGTGCATTCTTCAGGGCAATTTTTGCTTCATAATTAGCGATATTGGCAAAGTCGTAACCACCAATTATATCACCACAAGCATAAATGCGGTGGTTGGTGGTTTGCAGTTTATCATTTACCACTAAGCTACGCCGATGCCATTTCACACCTACTGTTGCCAAATTTAGGGATTCAAGATTCGGCTGTTGGCCAGTCGCCACTAAAATTTCATCAGTTTCAATGGCCTTATCTCCTGCTTGAATCCACTTTTTATTTTCAATTACCCTCACCTGAGTTACTGGTTTTTTGGTGAGTACGCGCACACCTTCGACTTCTAACTGCGCCTGAAGCAATGTGGCTATCTCAGGGTCTAGATATGGAAGAACATAAGGATGCTTGACTACCAGCGTCACATTGCAACCAAACCTTGCTAAAGTTTGAGCAATTTCAATACTTTGGGGAATTCCACCGATAATTACCCAATTTTTGGGTAATGTCGCTCCCTGAAAAGATTGCCAAATATTAGAAAGGGTTAGATAGCCAGTGGCTTGTAATCCTTCAATCTCTGGAATTTCTGGACGCGAACCAATGGCTAGCAAATAAGTACGGGCACGTAGTAGGCGATTGTTAACGGCAAAAGCCAATTGGGGCGAAGATTGAAACTGACCACTGCCAACGATCGCATCGACTCCCTGCGCGGCTAGAATGGCTGGGGAATGCTGTTCTTGGAGATTTGAAGCGACGCATTGAGCATACAGCATCGCCTCTTGCCATGCCATAGATATATGGCATTCTTCTGAGGTATCAGTGTGTGTAGCATGAATACCAAAACCAGCCGCATCCTTCAACTTCTGCGCTAGTTTACCAATTTCGGTAAGAGCATGGTGATGAGTAAACCCGTAGTCTACTTTGGGTTGTACCAGGGCAACTGTAGCACGTAGTTGGGTTGCAGCAAGTGCAGCATAGTATCCAGCAATACTGCCACCAATAATTACAACATCGTAGTCATTTGTCATTTGTCATTTGTCATTTGTCATTGGGTATTGGGCATCGGGTATGGGGGAAAATGAAAAATTACCTCATTTTCCCTATTTCCCTACTCTCCACTCCCCACTCAGCACTGAATTTAGCGCTGTTAGTAAGCGTTGGTTATCGGACTCTTCACGTACAGCAACCCGGAAAAAGCGATCGCCTAGTTTTTTAAAACTAAGGCAATCGCGGATTAAAATTTGGTGATACTTGAGTAATTGTTGCTGTAACTGAGAAGTAGATTTTTGGGACTCAACCAGTAAAAAGTTAGCAGCACTTGCTTGGGGTTGCAATCCTGGGATTTCAGCTAAACCCTGAAACAGTTGGTTTCGTGCAGGTGGTAGCCATGTCCAAGTTTGCTGCTGAAACTCCGTATCCTGGAGTGCCGCAATTGCCGCTGCTGCGGCTAGTGTGTTTACGGGCCAAGGATCTCGCCATAGCTGCCATTTAGCTAGGCAGTCAGGATGTGCGATCGCATATCCCAATCGCAGTCCTGGGAGACTGTAAAATTTGGTCAGCGATCGCAATACTACTAAATTTGGATATTCCTGCACTACCGGAATCAGGCTTTGTTCCTCATTAGGCGGCACGAAATCCATAAATGCTTCATCCACCACAACCAAAGCAAATTGCTCCAGGTAGGGCAAAATAGACTCCCGTGAAAATAGTTTTCCGGTTGGGTTATGGGGGTTATTCAACAATAGTCCTTTGTCATTTGTCCTTTGTCCTTTGTCAATGACCAATATTTCTCTACCAGAGGCTGCGCCAACGGCAAAGCTCAGTACAAGTGACCAATGACCAATGACTGATACTTCGGCTTCGCTCAGTACAAGTGACAAAGGACACTCCAGCACATTAGCGTTGTACGCTGCCAAGGTTCGGTAGTAATCGCCAAAGGCTGGAGTGATTAAAATTGTCGCGGCTAATTGAGCTAATTCCCTACCGATTAAAGTGAGTAATTCTGCGGAGCCGTTACCCGGCAGAATCCACTCAGACGGCAATTGATGGAAGTGACTGAGAGCTAGTCTCAGTTCACTATAGTTTGGGTCTGGATAGTGCTTAAGATTACCAATTTGGGACTTAATAGCAGCGATCGCGCTGTTTGGAGGTCCCAACGGGCTGATGCTAGCAGAAAAATCCAGAATAGCATCAGGGGGACAGCCAGCCAGTGCTGCTGCCCAGGCTAAATTTCCCCCGTGTGCAGGTTGCCGCATTAAAAAAGGGTTCCCGAAGACAGAACCTATGCTTTTGGGGGTGCTACCTTTTCTCTAAACAGTTTTCCTGCGGAGAAGGCAGGAACCCTCGTCGCTGGAATTTCCATTTTTTCATTTGTTTTCGGGTTGCGACCTTCACGGGCTTTACGTTCCCGTGATTCAAATGAGCCAAATCCCACCAATGTCACCTTATCACCAGAGGAAACCGCTTCAATAATCGTTTCCAGAGCGGCAGTTAAGACTGCATCCGCTTGTTTCTTGGTAACACTAGCCTTTTCAGCTACGGCATCAACTAATTCACCTTTGTTCATGTCAAACTCCTGAAGGTTTACTTGAGATTTCAGTACGGATGCACATTAATACATTCATACTGAAATCTTTGTTCGCAGAAATACAAAAATCATCCTTTGGGAGTATTTTCACTCAAAACGGCTGTACATCCCATCGGCTCGACTTTTCAATGAATCATTCTAAGGTGTTGTAGCCTGATGTGGATAGATGAAACCATTAATTTATATAGATTTCAGGATTTTTTGTAATTTTAGGGTACTTGTTTCACTAAAAACCACCCCAAAAGTAGGAAAAAATACCTAGTAAATCCCGCAATTGCAAAGAAAACAGGGGAGTGGGGAAGTGGGAGATGGTCAATGTTTGTTGGCATTCATTACCGATGTTGAAGAGTTATTGCTGAGATTAACCAATTTCTATGGAAATTGAAGGCTCAGATTCCCGATTTCTCTAAAAAGTCGCAGATTTTGCTCACTTTTTATCTGATGTGGAAAATCCAATGGGAAATTTAACCCCATAGCAAGCTTCTTTAGTAGCGAAGAGGGAAAAATTAAAGCTTCTCCCGTAGAAGGCTATCCATTAGTCACATGTTTCTTAACATTTGTGCCGCGATCGCTGCCACAACTTCTTCTGGTACGTTTATTACGTGTAGGTTGCTTCGACCTAGTATTATGACGAACGCAGGCACTCAACAAATCTTTGTAATAATAAATGCTGAAAGCCCCTAAGTATGTGGCTGTTGAATATCCGCGCATTCATGCCGAGTGAGTCAATCTTTAGCAGAAATTTTTTGTTGCACCCAAGCCCGAAAAGCACGGGTAGTAGCAATTTCCCCATTCTTTTTAGCTTCTTGAATAAACCGAGGAATCTCCTTCACCGACACAGACGCAAAAGTAGGGCTGCTTTGAACTTCTGAATATTGTCCACCTGCAAGCGTGTAAACTCTCAACACACTGCCGTTATAACGCCAAAATTCGGGAACTCCCATTGCAGCATAAAGCCTCAGCTTGTCTATTGCAGACCTGGAATATTCCACCTCCAGTAACAGGTCTGGGGGTGGGTCGATAGCTATATCAATATTTTCTTTATCTCGAACTAGGGCTTCATTTTGAATGTAGTAGCTACTGTCTGGCTCGGCTCCCTTCTCTAAATCATCTCGCGTTAAAGTTAGCGAACCAGCGCGTTTAATTTCCCAGCCCAACTCTTCGCACAATACACCAACAAAAACTTCTATTAAGCGATTTGAGTTTTCGTGTGGCATTTGTGGGGTCATAATTTCTATCGTTCCATTGTCATAAGCAAATCGGGAGTTTCGCTCTGAACCCATTTCAGCCAGTATGGTTTTAAATGTCTGCCAGCTGAGGTTTTGCAGTAAAACCCTATTTTCTGCGGATGTTTTTATTGCCACCATAATTCAGTTCTTTGCAACAAACCTTTTCCAGTACTGTATCCCTTAATATTACTGTTAAGAGGATGTTTGAAAAGTATGGGGCGAATAGAATTCGCTACTACACGAAACTTAGTCCACCTCCGTGGACTAATATAAAATCAAGGGTTTTTAACCTGCGGAGGCGGGTTTTGTCTGTATAGCCGCGACTTTTAGTCGCCCGTTGAGTTATAAATTAGACTTTTCAAACAACCTCTAAGAAATAGTAATTCAATCAAAAATAGAAAATACATTAATACTAGTTACTCGATGCATGGGCTTTGTTCTTTTCTCGGTTGTGACTAATTCCTCTGCACCAACTGACAACGCCGCAGCTACATGAAGCGCGTCCATAGCTGCTAAACCATACTGGAAGCAATTTGGTAAGCCTCCTGAACAATATAAGTCAAATCACTCGCCCAGTAGGTAACATCACTAAAAAACTCTTCATAGAATTGAGCTTCTTCGCTTTGCTTGTTAAAAACTGCTTTTGGACTTACCTCCAATTTGACAAACTCACTACAAGCAAATTACCGTTGTGAATCTCCTAATATTTCAAGGGCTTTATCGGCAATTCTACCAACACCATCTGTTGCGCTGATTAATACCCCTGAATCAATATAAGTTATTTTCATTCTTCTCTACCCTGTAGCCCACCTCTGCGACTGGCGAGTTCTTTTCCGATTTCATCTTCATCTAATAAATGTTTACCAGAAGCAACAATCCTAGTGCGAATTTGCTGCAAACGTTCTCCCAATGGGATTTTATTTGCAGAGTTTTTCAAACCAAGAAATTCAACAAAATCTAAAACTTCCTCTTGTTTATCTTGTGGGAGAGAACGCCACTTTGTTAATAACTCTTGTTCTGAACTCATTAGTATTTACCCACTACTGTTACTTCTATTGGGATTGGGTATTTTTATTAGACATGTCCTTAAAACAAAATTTATGCAAAAATGATACAGAAATAAAAATTATAGTGCATCAGCTATGACGAGTCCTTTAGTAAAAATCGAATCAAATCCCCAGTCAGCAAAACGATTGATCGGTATTAATTATGAACAGTTTATGACATTAGTTGTGCTGGCAGAACAACGACATAATCAGAAACAAACAGAAATTGAAAAAAATAAAGTTCGTCTTATTGCTCCTGGTGGTGGACGTAAATCAGAAATGTCTCCCAAAGAAGGGGTCTGTTTATGTCTAGTTTATCTTCGACAAAAACCAACTTTTGATATTTTAGGTTTATTATTCGACATATCCAAAACTAAAGCAAATGATGCGTTTAATTATTGGGTAAAGATTTTGAGAGAGATATTACCAGCTTCTCAAATGGAAGAGGTACAAGGAGATAGTCAGAAATATCAAGAACTACGTAAAATTCTTTGTGAGCATGAATTGATTGTAGATAGTGCAGAACAAGCTATACAAAGACCTGTAGACTATGAAGAACAAAAACAGCACTACTCTGGCAAGAAAAAAATGCATACCCTGAAAAACCAGTTTATTGTGTTGCCCAATGGAGAAGATATTGTTGACATTTATATTGGAAAATTAGGAAAAACAAGTGATATTAATTTATTCCGAGAAACACGAGGTAAATTTGATTCTCAACAAAAATTTATTGGAGATAAAGCTTACATAGGAGAGTCAACAATTACCACACCTTACAAGAAACCCAGGAAGAAAGAAATTTCGGAATTCCAGAAAAAAGAAAACCAGCAGTTGTCGTCTAGAAGAATAGGTGTTGAACATTTGATAGGAAAAGTAAAAATCTTTCGAGTCGCCAGTGATAAATTTCGTTTAGCAAGGCACAAGTATAGCCAGGTAATTATGTCCGTTTGTGGGTTAGTCAGACTACGGCTTAATTGTTTGCTTTCACTAGATATTAATATTTAAATTATTTTGCAGCAAATAACTTTTATTTCTATCAATAGTTTTGCCCTTAAACTGATAATTTAGCCGTAATCTATGCTCAAACCCCTATTCTTTCGTATACCTAATCTAGCGATCGCACATTGCCTTGTAATCGCTGAAATTCATTTGCCGTATACATTTACCATTTTCGGATAAGTCTATTCTAGAATGACATTTAAACTTAATCCTACTCGTGAACAAGAAAATCCCCGACTTCTTTAAGAAGTTGGGGATCTGACCCTTTAGCAGAAATGACTCACTTACTCATTATCTTTAATTACCTGCCAGGAACCTTCAACCCACGACGCTCAAGGATTTGCCGCACTTCCGGGCTAGGAGCGTAGTTATAGCCGTAAGAGGAGTTCTCTGAGTCATCCATAATCTGAGGTGTAAGCAACACAATTACCTCTTGACGCTGGTTCTGTCGGTTTGTACTTCTAAATAGCGAACCAATCAGTGGAAGATCGCCTAAGATAGGAATTTTGGTGACAGCTGTCCGATCTTGGTCTTGAATTATACCACTCAGAATCAGTGTCTGACCATCTCGTAAGCGAATTAAGCCAGAAGTAAGGGAGCGCTCAGACACTAAAATAATTTGTCCATTTCCTGTATTTGCTGGGGCAGAAGGAGCGCTGACAGTAGGAGCAACTGATAAAGAAACGAACCCATTATCGTCAATCCGCTCAATTTTTACACTCAAGGTTAAGCCAACTTTTTGTTTCTCAATTGTTCTTTCTGTCCTAGAACCACCAGAAGTATCAGTTGTTTCAAGGGTTATATTTCCCACTACTTCTTGAGTCAGATTCACCAGAGCCTGCTGACCTTCTTGCACAATTAAGGTTGGATCGGTCAAAATCTTGGCATTGCCATTTGTAACCTGAGCCTGCAAACTAGCGAGAAGACGCTTGGGGAACTGTATCGGCGCTGCAATAGTGCTAACAATATTATTGGCGAATGGTGTACTAGTCAAGCTAGTTCTCGCTTCATCACTAGTAGCTGGTCTTCTACCGCCAAAATTCAGAGATGCGACACCACCATCATTGCTAAAGTAGTTGTTACCAACCCCAAAAGAAAAGCTAGTGTTGTAGTCTTGAATGTTTGAGAGGTTGACATCAATAATCTTGACGTTAACTACCACTTGACGACGGCGGATATCAAGCTGAGTTAGTTGAGCCATAGCAATCTCAATCAGTCTAGGAGGGCCAATTAAGGTCAGGGAATTGGTGCGCTCGTCTCCTAATGCCTGTAAACCTCTTAATAATGGGCTAGAGTCTTGAAAATTAGCGCGTTGGGTTTCTAGTCTGGTTTCCGTGGTCGTCTGAGTTTGAGTGATGGGAGCAGCGGCAGTACCCACGGCTACAGCATTAACACTGGTAACTTGTCGTTCGCGGCTGACGGCACTTTCTGCTCCCAGGCCAACCAAAAAATTCAGAGCGCTTCCCACCGTTACCTGATTGAGTCGCACACTACGCATAATCATGTCACGAGTTGCATTAGGTAGTTTAGCCCCGACAAAAACTGTACGACCACTACGGTTAGCTTCTAAACCACTCAGGCGCAAAACGTAGTTAAATACATCTTGCACTGGCTCATTTTCTATATCTAGCGAGATTGTTTGAGAAACAGCTGGTGCATTAGCACCGCCACCTGGTTGACCTCCACCAGCTTGCTCACCTCCTACGTAAGCCAAGTTCAAACCAGCAGCACGAGCAAGCAATGATAAAACCTCACGTACTGGGGCATCTCGCAGTACTAGACGAGGCACACGTTCCTGAGTTGCTAAGTCAACAGTGCTAGGAGAAGCATCGGTAGCCGAAATAGCAATATCTCCCACTGGTGGGGCAACGGCTCGAGGTAAGAACGGTGGAGCCTGACTTAGAGGTTGACCTGGTCCAGCAGCTTGTGCAGGTTGTCCGTCAATAGTGACTTGCGGGTTAGGAACGAGAACACCTGGATTTTGACCAGGTTGGGCTGGAGTTGTAACAGGTGGTGCTGTGGATATTGGGGCTGTTGGCGTTGGCGCTGATGCTGTAGTGCCTGTTGAAGGGCTAAAGCTGAGTGTAATTCCATTTGGCGATCGCATCACAGGTTGACTGCCAGGTGCATCGTTGCTGCCAGTTACCATCACCCGAATGCTATTAGCATCAAGCTGACTAACCTCAACAGAGGCAATTCCTGGTGCTGGGTTATCTTGACGAAAGCTATTACCTTGTGGTAATCGTAATTGAGTGTTGATAACATCAGCGACTAAAGCCTTGCCTCTTTTTGTAGTGAAAACTTGGGGGCGCGACCCGGAAGAAGTTTTCAAAGCGACGCTAATTCCACCATTAACTGTATTTAACTGGACATCAGTAACTTGACTAATTTGTGCCCAAACTGGTTGAGCTGCCAAAAATACCAAAGCAGCAGTACCTAAAATAAAACTATTACCGTGAAGCTGTTTCACAGTTCATTCCTCACCTTATAAAACCTTGTTTACAAACAATTTTGAGTAGGCGCTTAGAAACCACACGCCAATTGCTTATGGGGTTTCCCCATTGGCGCTAGTCTCTCCTTTTTGGAGAAGATCGCGTTGGCTTAACTACACGAGACTTTGCCCACCTACCCTGCGGCAAGGCCAAGGGCGAACGTGAGTTTACAAAACCCTCAATTATTTCCTTAGTCTGTGGGAAGGGTTTGTCTACGCTTGTGTAGCCACGAATTCTATTCGTCCTAGCTCTAATTTGACTACTTTTTCGGGGCAGCTTTCGCTGCTGCCGCTATTTCTTCTGGACTAAGTGGCATCAATACCTGTAATTGGAATGATGTATTAATCGCTGCTGGGCCTACCTGCATCGGCGTTTTATCTAATGGGGATATTGACTCTGCTGGAGCCAAAGTTGCTTGATAATCTTTAACTATTAACAAAGGCTGTAACCGCTCAATGTTACGAATTATCGATTGTGTTTGTTCATAAGTTGCTGTAATCTCAGCGCTGATAGTACTGCGTTGCAGCTTGCCGTCAACCCCTAGTCCTAGACTTCCATCGACAATCGGTTCTGGTTTTTGGGAAATAGGCACATATCTCTTCAGTTTGGCTCTTACTGCATTAATAGAAGTTGCACTATTGCCAGACTCAATTAAACGGTTCAAATCCAACAGTAATGTATCTAAGGTTTTTTCGTTAGCAAATAAACTTAAAACCTGAACTTTTTGCTGCTTTGCCTGTGCTAGTGCGTCTTTAACTTTGTCAATCTGTTTGATATTGGCTTTTTTTTGCTCAATTTGCGCTTGCAGTTCAGAGCTTTTGGCTTGCTGCTGCTGATAGCTTTCCCAAGCTGGCATCAGCAGGTTTAAAAATATATAAGCTGCTCCCGCTAAACCAACTACCCCCACCAAGATCCCAATAATTTTTGGTGTGAAGGCAATACCAAATACCACAGGTGCGGCTGGCGTTGCCGGATCGAATTCCCCACCTTGTTCGGCAAAATTTAAATCATCACTCAGCGTCATTTTGAAATGACTCCTGTTTGTTGCATATTACGAATTCGAGTTACTAACCCCACTGTGCCTTTTTTTTCCAACTCTCGAATTAATTCCGACGCTGGAACGTCGTTCATGCTCGATTGAATAGTGTATTTAACTACTTGAGGTGGCTTAATTACTACGTTGTTAGAAGATTGACTCGCACTTGCTGTTAAGGGAGCATCTACTAACGCTGCTGTCAGAATTCTGGTTTCTGTAGGCTTCAAAAACTGAGATTGTTGTAAACTCAATAAGAAATCATTGACATCATTAAAGGAACGAGCCAATCCGTTAATTTCTAATCCCCCCGCGGGATTATTTGGTGGCTGACCTGCCGCTACTGCAATGGGTGGGATTTGCTTGATGTTCTCGATTTGCACTGCCGTTGGGATGCGATCGCGCAAATCTTGCAGCATTGCTGACCAAGGACGAATCTGGTCAAATACAGTTACTAAAGCTTGGGTTTCACCTTTAATTGCATTTGTCTCGGCTTTGATTTTGTTAATATTTCCTATTTCTGTATCTAACCTCTTGCTTTCTTGATCTAGTTGTGCAATCTGACCATCTAATTCAACAATCTTCCCTTGCAGCAACCACCAACCAACTCCTAATAAAACCGGAAGACCTATACCTACTGCAACTCCTACATACAGTAGTGTCAAATCCCCCGTAGGAAGTTTTAGGGCTATTCCTCCTTGTTTTTCTGGCTTTTTCTGGTATGCTGGGCGGTCTTTAAGAAAGTTAACATCTAAGCTGTACATTTTATTACACCTCCCGCATTCCTAGACCTAGTACAATCGCCAAGCCAGAGCGTTTTACCTGTGGATATTTATCAGTGTCAACTTCCAAAGATAAAGACCCAATTGGATCTATTTGGGTAGTTGGCAAACTCAATCGTTGGGTAAAAAATTCATCTAGCTGTTGAAGTCCACCTCCTGGGCCAGCTAATAAAATCTGCGCTACCTCTAAATTTTCACTTTGATTCAGGTAAAAATCGATGGAACGGCGCAGTTCATCCGTTAGTTCTCCCAAAACTCTCAATATGGCAGCCATACCAGGATCGAGTTCGGTAACGCCAGTTTTACCGCCGTCTATGGGAGTTGCAGGAATAACCATTCCGTGTAACATCTCCATATCTCGTGATGTAGGTAAGCTCATTGCCCTTGCTAAGGCAGTTTGCATTTGATAAGTCCCGATTGGGACTGTGCGCGAAAATTGCGGTACTCCGTTAACGATGATGGCGATTTCTGTACTGTCGAACTCGATATCAACTAGTACTGCTGCTTCTTGTGGGCCAAATTGTCGCAGTTGTTCGCGAATAGTCCGAATTAGCGCAAAACTGTTAATTTCTAAAACATCAATTTGTAATCCTGCCTGCTCGAATGTACTTATATAGGTATCCGTTATCTCCTTGCGCGTGGCAACTAGAAGTACGTGTACTTTTTCAATGCCATCTTCATCTACAAAATACCCAAGTTTCTGATAATCTACATCAGCCTCTTCACGAGGATAGGGTAAATACAAACCTGCTTCATGGTTCAGCACCATTTCTCGCAGTTCTTTATCATCTAACTCTGCTGGCACTGGTATAATCCGAACGATAGAATCTCGTCCTGGAACACCTGTAGCAACGCGAGAAGTTTTGATTTTGCTCTCAGCTAGCGCCTGCTGGATTAATTGCGCCATTGCTGGAGGGTCGTTGATTTGACCATCGGTAACTATCCCTTCTGGAACTGCTACCGATGTATAGATTTCTAGTTTCAAGCCTTGACCCTGCTTGCGTAGCTGAACTACATTCACCCGTTCGGGAGCAAGTTCAATGCCTACCCCTTTTTTCGATTTGCCAAACAGACTATTGAAGCTTTTTACCACAGTTGTGCCCGCTGGACTACTAAATTGAAATATTTAAATTTGTTGCAGTAAAGGCGTTATATATTACGTCTTTACGGGTAATTTATTTAGCCTATAATCTCAACAATTCTGTCTAAGCTTTTCACACCGATCAAGCGTAAAAATACTGGGAAAATGATTCAATTGCGAAAATTTAAACAACTTGTTGCTTTTGTACTGCTTGGCTTATTAACCAGTTGGATTGTAAGTTGCAGTGCAGGTAATGTTAATACAAGTACAAAACAAGCTACTTCAGGAGCGGGAACTGTTGAGTTTTGGACAATGCAACTCCAACCTCAATTTACCGACTACTTCAAAAGCCTAATTGCGAATTTTGAATCGCAAAATCCAGGTATAAAGATTAACTGGGTTGATGTACCTTGGGCAGCAATGGAGAACAAAATATTAACAGCTGTCTCCGCAAAAACGCCACCTGATGTAGTTAACTTGAATCCGGGTTTTGCTTCCCAACTTGCCGGACGAAATGCCTGGTTAGATTTAGATGCGAAAGTCCCGAATGATGTACGTTCCTCCTATCTGCCGAATATCTGGAAAGCAAGCACGCTTAATGGTAAGAGTTTTGGGATTCCCTGGTATCTCACCACACGGTTAACCATTTATAACACTGATTTATTAAAACAGGCAGGTATCAATAAAGTCCCCGCAACCTACGCAGAGTTGGCACAAGCCGCACAACAAATTAAAGACAAGACGGGTAAATATGCCTTTTTTGTAACTTTCGTACCGCAAGATTCTGGTGAAGTGCTGGAATCTTTCGTGCAAATGGGAGTCACCTTAATAGATGCTGACGGGAAAGCGGCGTTTAATTCAGCACAAGGTAAAGCTGCGTTTCAGTATTGGGTAGACTTGTATAAAAAAGGTTTGCTTCCTAAAGAGGCGTTAACCCAAGGACATCGCCACGCGATCGATTTATACCAATCTGGAGAGAGTGCGTTTTTAGCTTCTGGGCCAGAGTTCCTGAAAACGATCGCTAATAATGCCCCAAAAATTGCTCAAGCTTCGGCAATAGCACCTCAACTTACTGGTGACACAGGTAAGAAAAATGTCGCGGTAATGAACATAGTTATTCCTCGCGATAGCAAACAACCAGATGGCGCTGTGAAGTTTGCTTTATTTGTCACCAATGACAAAAATCAGTTAGCCTTTGCTAAAGCTGCAAATGTCCTACCTTCTACAATCAAAGCATTGTCTGATACTTACTTTAAAGATGTTCCAGCTAATGCTTCAACAATAGAAAAAGCGCGAGTTATGAGTGCTCAAGAACTGCCAAAGGCAGAAATATTGACCCCTACCTTGAAGGATTTTAATAAACTGCAAAAGGCTGTTTACGAAAACTTGCAAGCAGCAATGTTAGGGGAGAAAACTGTAGATAAAGCTGTTGAAGATGCAGCGCAAGAGTGGAATCAGAGGTAAATTCGTAATTCATAATGACGCTCGAAGACTCGCTAACGCTACGCTAACGTAATTCGTAATTATGATTTATGAAATATATTGGTGGTTGCTAAAAAGTCACCGATTAAATAAAGGGAACCACACAAAACGATTAAATCGTCTGTGGTAGCGGTTGAGGTTGCGGCTGCTAGTGCTGTGAATAAATCTGGATGGATTTGGCGATCGCTTAATTCGGGACAGAGGCTGTAAGCTAGATTTGATAAGTAGTTTAGATCCGCAGAAGTTCTACCGGGCCAGGGTTCTACTGGTATTGGCACTAAATAAAGGCGATCGCCTGGTCGCAGTAAAGCGGTAAAAATATCAGTATGATCCTTATCGGCAAACATCCCTATAACCCAATTTGCGGGTTTGGGGTTAACTGCGTCTAAGCTATCAACATACTGGCGAAGAACTTGGGCGGCGGCGGTATTATGAGCGCCATCAAGTAATAATTTATGGTTTTTCCAAGTAGTCCATTGCATCCGCCCCGGCCATTTAGTTTTGGTCATGCCGTTAATTATGGCTTCTTCTGAAATCTGCCAACCCTGTTGTTGGAGAATTTCTAAAGCAGCTATTGCCAAAGCTGAATTAGTTAACTGAATTTGTCCCGCTAAGGGCAAAGGGTATTTAATTAATTTTGAATTTTGAATTTTGAATTTTGAATTTTGAATTGTTTCATACTCTGCCCATCCTGTAGCGATTTCACGGACGGGTTGAGGTGTAAAAATTGGACATTGTAATTCTAAGGCACGCGATCGCACCACTTTGTCTGCCTCTGGTGATAATGGCCCAACCACAACAGGACATCCAGGTTTAAGAATACCAGCTTTTTCTCTAGCAATGTCAGCGACGGTAGGGCCAAGTTGTTGCCAGTGTTCCCGGCTAATGGAAGTGATGAGCGTAACCAAAGGTTCCAAGCAAACATTGGTAGCATCTAAGCGCCCTCCTAGTCCGACTTCTATCACAGCCACATCGACTTGCTGCTGGGCAAAATATAACCAAGCAGCCGCCGTAATTACTTCAAACTGAGTTGCCGATTCGTCTTCAGGGCGAATTGCAGCTTGGACTTTTTCTAATAATTGCCTCAATTCCTCAGAGGAAATTGGCTGTTCATTCAGACAAATACGTTCCGTCCAATCAACTAAATGGGGTGAAGTGTAGCGTCCTGTACGATAACCAGCCTCAGTGAGTACCGAGGAAATGTAGGCACAGACTGAACCTTTGCCATTAGTGCCAGCAACATGAATTACCGGGACTTGATGATGGGGATTGCCGAGATTTGCCAACAGATTGACAATGCGATCGAGTCCTAGATGGACGCCAAAGCGTTGTAGGGGTTGTATTACAGAATCAATATCCAAGGTAGGGAAATGGGGAGCAGGGGAGCAGGGGGGGGCAGGGGAGGAGAGAAGACAAGGGGACAAGGGGGAATTGTTGAACAAGTCCTCCCTTATCTTCCCCCTCTTCCTTGTCTACCTTGTCTTTTCTCCATACCCAATGCCCAATTCCCAATGGCATTAATTAATCTATATGAATGAAACCGACTGTCTCCGTAAACAGAAACAGCCGATTAAAGAGTGATGATATTAAGCCTAAATTAGGCTTCCCGATCCAAAAAGCCTTGAATTTGTCTTAAAGCCGCAGCGCCAATATTGAACACTGCCCAGCTAGCGGCAATAACAACTGGTGCTAAAACGATCGCTATACGAAAATCGATATCCATATCTAGAACCCCTCTCTTAAGTAGAAATTAAAGTTTTGTCAACAGCTCTCATTTTTATTTTTAGCTGAAGTGGGCAATTTTTCCAAATACAAATGTAAAGAATGTTTAAATTATGGGGTATTGAGCATTGGTTATTGGGCATAAGAGACAGAGGTGCAAAGAGGCAAGAGGGGAAAAACTGACTGCAACTTCTCCCCGGTCACTGAGCGTAGCCGAAGTGCTGCTCCCCTGCCCTTGTGCCTACTTCCTACTCTCTAAGCCTTGCTAAAACCAATATCAGTACCCTTACCAGCATGAACTAAAGCTAACTTTTGGTAACGTTTAGCGTGTTCAATCAGTTCTGCGGCTTCAACATCTGTTACTTGCCGTAATACTTTACCTGGAATACCGACAACTAAGGACAAAGGCGGTACATTTTTAGTTACCACTGCGCCAGCACCAATAATGCTACCAGCGCCCACTCGTACCCCATCTAAAATTACTGCGCCAATGCCAATCAAACTTCCACGCTCAATGTAAGCAGAATGTACTACAGCGCGATGCCCTACGGTAACATGATCTTCTAAAATTGTTGGAAAACCAGCGTCACCATGTAGAATTGCACCATCTTGAATATTGGTGCATTCGCCAATTTCAATTCGTTCTACATCTCCCCTAACCACTGCTCCATACCAAATGCTCACTCCTGTTGCTATATTTACCGAACCCATAACAACAGCATTGCCAGCAATGAAGGCAGCTTGAGAAAAATCAGGAGATGTCCAGTAAGAAGCGGTAGACACGATAGAATATGAATATGGTACCCAGGAACACTGGAAAAACTCCAACCTTTGAGGCTGGTTGCACAACCAGGATATCACAGCGTCAAGCCTCTACGCTGAGGAAAACACTAGTGAACAATGTTCCTGCCGCAACACCGTGTCTATGCAGCAGCGAGCAAGTAACCCAAAGTGGTTGAGCCGAAGTGTATAATCCAACCCACTAGTGCTGGTGAAGACAAAACTATGTTTGTACGCACTTCATGATGAATCCAGGTTTGCAGTACCCGATGTTTGGGCCGGAAATACAGTGTCCCCATTGTCGCCAGACTATTCCGGCGCTGACACTAACAGATACCTATTTGTGTTCTCGGCATGGCGCGTTTGAAGCTAATCCTAAAAATGGAGAGTTAATTCATTTGCAATCGGGGCGTCATTGGCGGAGGTGGAATAATGAATGGTATAGACAGCATACTCATCCTGATGGTATTCGCTTTGAAATTCACGAAGCATTAGACAAGCTCTATACCCAAGGTTTTCGAGCAACACGAGTAATTATTGCTCGACGCTATCAGGAATTGATGAGTGGCTACTTAGAACGCAGCACGCCTTGGCGTTCTGGACAGCCAGAAGCTACTGCGGCGCGTTTATACGGTTTACCGGTGGAGTTTAGCCCCGATACTTCAGATGATGCCTGTTGGGAAGTGATTAATTTTGACTTGGAAAAAGAGCCTGGTGTCCCTGTACGCTACCCTTATTTCAGGTTGTTTGAGTAATGGTCATTTGTCATTAGTCATTTGTCATTAGTGAATAACAAAGGACAAATGACTAAGGACTAAGGACTAAGGACTAATATGCACCACGCTTCTATTCGGACTGCGAATATTCATCGAGCGATCGCTTTCTACGAACTTTTAGGGTTTACAATTTCGGAACGCTTTACTACAGGCTACACCTTAGCTTGCTGGATGGAAGGATTGGGCGGCAGAATTGAACTGATCCAAATTCCCGAACCAAAACCAGCCCCAGATGCTTTTGCTGATGAGCATTATGTAGGGTATTATCATCTCTCGTTCGATTTAACTGAGATGACACCAGATTTACTTAGCTGGTTGACAATTTTACAAGAACGTGTATTAGTAGCGGCTGAGAGTCAAACCGAAGGATTAGAACCGTTGAAGGTGCTTTTAGAACCGACACAACAGCAAATAGGCGATCGCATTTACGAAGTGGCTTTCATCGCCGATACCGATGGTTTACCTCTAGAATTCATTCGGGTTTTAGTAAAACTCTCGTAATTTAGCTTTTTTATTAGCTTTGTTGCTAATATTTTGTTTTTCTGTATTGTTACTGAAGTCACAGATTTTTTCGTCAGATTAGAGTGTAGTTATTCTCCAAAATAACTATGTAACTTAATTTACAGATAAATCTGCTAAATACATGTATGGATTTTCCAAATTTTATTCTAAATTTTATAAATATCCCTTACCGTTATTACTTTTAAGTTTATGGCTAATAGCTGTTTTTTTGTTGAGCGATCGACCTGCTCATAGCCAACATCCAGTTATATCTACTAACAAAGAAAAATATCAGTCAACCTTGCTAGCAAAAAGAATAATGCCCTCAACACTGACAGAAAATGTCCGCAAGACAGTGATGGAGAATGGTCTAACTGTCCTGACAAAGGAAGTGCATACTGCGCCAGTGGTGACGGTGCAGGTGTGGTACAAGGTTGGCTCGCGTAACGAAGAACCGGGCGTGAATGGCATTGCCCACCAATTAGAACACATGATGTTTAAAGGCACTCGAAATCGTCCAATTCAATTTGGACGTTTGTTTAGTGCTTTAGGTAGTGATTCTAATGCTTTTACCAGCTATGACCAAACTGCATATTACGGTACTGTGGAACGAAACAAGCTGAAAGCGCTCTTGGTGTTGGAAGCAGACAGAATGCGAAATTCCCAGATTGAGCCGGAGCAATTAGCCAGTGAAAAGCGGGTAGTAATTTCCGAATTGCAGGGTTATGAAAATAGTCCAGAATATCGCCTCAACCGTGCTGTCATGCAAGCGGTGTTTCCCAATCATGCTTATGGGTTGCCAGTAGGTGGCACTAAAGCTGATGTCGAGAAATTTGAAGTTGAGCAGGTAGAAAAATATTACCGCAATTTTTACAGTCCCGATAATGCTGTCTTAGTGATTGTTGGAGATTTTCAAACTGCAAATACTCTCGAAACAATTAAAGAAGTATTTGGTAAATTACCCAAGCAGGAGGCAGGGGGCAGGGGGCAGGGGAGCAGCACTTCGGCTACGCTCAATGACCGAGGAGCAGAGGAGCAGAGGAGCAGAGGGGAAAGTCTTTACTCTTCATCTCCCATCGTATTGCGAGAACCAGGAGCAGGGCGGCTGTTACAAGTTGTGTATCCGCTACCGGATGCAAATCAACCGGATGTCCCGGCGTTGGATGTGATGGATTACATCTTGACAGAGGGACGGAATTCTAGACTTTATCAGGCATTGGTGGAATCAGGTTTAGCTAGTGAAGTTACAGCATCCGTCACCAGTTTGCGAGAATCTGGCTGGTATGAGGTGTTGGTGACGGCTGGAGCTAAACAAGATTTGAAAAAAATTGACTCAATGTTGAGTAGTGCGATCGCTAATGTAGCAGAAAAAGGTGTGACATCTGAGGAAGTAGAACGAGCCAAAACTCAATTAACAGCAGATGTAATTTTGAGTAACCGTGATATCACCTCTCAAGCAATGCGATTGGGGACTGATGAGACAACCGTTGGTGATTATCGCTACACAGACCGCTATTTGGCAGCTGTTCGTCTGGTGAAGCCGACGGATGTTGTTGCTGTGATTAACAAATACTTGACAAAAGAAGCGCGGACAGTAGGCTTTTTTGAGCCAACCCAGAAGCGGATAACAGAAGTTTCTGACAAACCAGACTCAGCCCAAACTACAGAAAATTTCTCTCCTGGCGTACCCGTGCTTTTTTCTGAGGTAATAAAATACTTACCACCCGTGGATTTGGCTACAGATGCGTTGCTTGCCGTCGAAGACATCGCCCAAGTCTTACCCCAGGAATTTAAATTGACTAACGGATTGCGGATATTACTGTTACCAGATCGGAGTACTCCCACCGTTACCTTGAGCGGTTATATTCAAGCTGGGACGGAATTCGATCCAGAGAATAAAGCTGGATTGGCTGCTTTTGCGGCAGATAATTTGCTAAATGGTACTAAGAGCAAAGATGTTTCAACTATTGCTAAAGTCTTAGGAGAACGAGGTGCAAGTCTAGACTTTCAAACTTACCGCGAAGGCGTGCATATCGAAGGTGATAGTTTAGCAGATGATTTGCCGATACTCTTAGAGATATTAGCAGATGTTGTAAAAAATAGTACCTTTCCCAGCAAAGAGTTAGAACTGCATCGCCAACAAACTTTAACCGATTTGCAACAGGAATTAGATGAGCCATCAGAAGTAGCCAGAAGAGTATTTGTTCAGTCAATTTACCCGAAAAAACACCCCTTACATACCTTCCCGACAGAGGAGAGTTTACAGCAGATTCAGCGCCAGGATGTGATTGATTTCAAAACTAAACATTATCGCCCAGATACAACAGTGCTAGCGCTGGTGGGAGATTTCGATCTAGACAAAGTGCAATCGCTGATTAAAAATAAGTTTGGAGACTGGGAAGTTAGCGGAAAAGCACCCATATTAAAATATCCCCCGGTGGCAATGCCGCAGAAAGTCGTCAGTGTTAACCCAGTTTTACCAGATAAAGCCCAAGCTGTAACTTATATGGGTTACACAGGCATTAACCGTTACGATCCTCGGTTTCATGCAGCTTTAGTATTGAACCAGATATTGGGAGGCGATACCTTATCTAGTAGACTAGGTGCAGAAGTGCGCGATCGCCAAGGTTTGAGCTATGGAATTTATAGCTCCTTCCAAGCTGGGAAGAATGTAGGGACATTTTTGATTGAGATGCAGACTAGTCCTGAAGATAGCAGTAAAGCGATCGCTAGTACCCGCCAAATACTACAGCAAATCCATCAACAAGGTGTAACTGCACTGGAAGTAGAAACAGCTAAACGTACCCTCATTAGCAATTACAACGTTTCCCTAGCCAACCCAGAGGAATTAACAGATAGAATTTTGATGAATGAGGTCTATGGACTAGATAAAGTAGAATTGCACTCCTTCACTGATAAAATCCAGAAAGTTACCCTTACTCAAGTTAATCAAGCGGCTCGTGAGTTACTCCACCCAGATAAAATCGTAGTCGTTACAGCTGGGCCATCTGTGTTAGCAGAGAAAAGTATTAGGTAGAGATAAGGCACTGGGCATGGATAATATAAAGAATAGGTAAAGTGGTTTTTCCCGCTACCTAATTAATTATTCCTGCTCATTAGCATTGCCTTTTGAGAATTAGTGATGAAAATTTATAACTGTTTTTACGAAATTGTAATTAAATCCCTTAGTTTCACAATTCCTACTTGCGTACAAATATTACGGCGTAACTACGTGATATTAACGTTACTCCTAGCTGTAAATTTCATCGCTGCTACTCCAGCAATGGCGGCGAATTTGTCTGGTGATTTGCTCAAGCAACCAGCTACAGAAATTACAGTTAGCTTAGGTAATTCAGCTAACGAACTCAAGTTTGAGCCAAATCATTTGGAATTTGAGGTTGGTAAACGCTATCAACTACAGCTTAATAATCCCAGCCAACTGAAGCACTATTTTACCGCTAAAGATTTTGCCGATGGCATCTGGACACAAAAAGTTGAAGCAGGCAAAGTAGAAATCAAAGGAGCCATTCACGAACTAGAACTCAAGCCCGGTGCTGAAGCCGAATGGGTATTTGTGCCCCTAAAATCTGGTACTTATGGTTTACGTTGTACAATACCGGGACATACAGAAGCAGGTATGACTGGAGAAATTGCCATCAAAAATTAAAAATAATTGAGATGAATACAACATTTTATTAAATTCTCTGCGTATCTTTGCGCTTAACTTTGCGTCCCTCTGCGTTTAAATTTGAAACCTCAATTCATCACAATTTTAGACCAAACTGTACTAACTCCCATAGTGTTAAATTATAAATATTATTTCTCAATTAATCTAGAGAAAGCATTCATACTTCAGCGTCAAAGCCACCAGTAATTATTAATTTCCCATGAACATTTTCAGTAACTTACTTTCTCAAGCCACTCAACCAGCACCAGCGAAAAAACAGCGCCGAGGAATTGAAATTAAATCGCCGCGTGAAATTGAAATCATGCGGCAATCATCGGCAATTGTCGCAACTGTCCTAAAAGAAATTTCCGAGCTAGTAAAGCCAGGAATGACCACGGCTGATTTGGATGCTTATGCAGAAAAACGCATCCGTGAAATGGGTGCAACACCCAGTTTTAAAGGATATCACGGTTTTCCAGGTTCTATTTGCTCCAGTATTAACAATGAAGCTGTACATGGCATTCCTAGCCCCAAGAAAGTGATTCGTGTTGGAGATGTATTAAAAGTAGATACAGGCGCTTATTTTCAAGGCTTTCATGGTGATTCTTGCATTTCAATTGCTGTCGGTGAAGTGACACAAGAAGCTGCTAAATTAATTCGTGTAGCAGAAGAAGCTTTATATAAAGGCATTGAGCAAGTAAAGGCTGGTGTATACCTGCTTGACTTAGCTGGAGCAATTGAAGATCATGTGAAATCTAACGGCTTTAGTATAGTTGAAGAGTTTACTGGACACGGTGTCGGTCGTAACCTGCATGAAGAACCTTCAGTATTTAACTATCGTACTCGTGAGATGCCAAATGTTAAACTCCGAGCGGGGATGACGCTGGCAATTGAGCCAATTTTAAACGCGGGTTCCAGACACACGCGGACATTATCTGACCGTTGGACAGCAGTCACTATGGATAATTCTTTGTCTGCTCAGTTTGAGCATACAGTTTTGGTGACAGAGACTAGTTATGAGATTTTGACTGACCGTTCTAAGCTGTAATTGTTAGTTGTAATTATCTGTTGTTGAGAGAGGTAAAGCGTTGGAAAAGGACGATTTACCTCTTTACTTTTTTAACGCAATTTGTAAAATATTCAATAACCGCTATATAGCAATTCTGTCTAATTTTTCACAAATGATTTAGGACTGCTGATTAGTCCCTGCATAATTAGTTTTGTAAATAGAAAGCATCTCTTTCGCTTGCACAAAGACAGACGTACTCTCTGGAATAGCTTCTAACAAATTAATTGCTTGCTGCCATTTATCTTGTGCTTGCTGCCGACTTAGTTGTGGATGAGGTGAATTTTTAACAAAGAAATTAGCTTCTGTTGCTAGCTTGTGTGCTAATTCTAAGTTTCCTACAGCTTTCTTTTCAATCAGTACTCTTTTATTGATAGATTTATAGTTAATTTGATAGTAAGCTAATTTCTTCTTTGCCCGATCGTAAACTGATGTTTTAGCAGGAATTTTATCTAATAAAATTATTGCCTGATACCATTTAGTTTCTGCTTGTTGCCAGACTTTTAGCGGATGCGGTGGCTTTTGAACTAGAGAAGCAGCCTCCATACCAAGTTTTTGAGCAGATTTAAAGTTGGCGATGGCGGAACCATCGTCTGTGACGAACGCACTTATTTCTTGAGTTAAACTTAGATTTTGCTCTCTAATTTTCAAACCAGCAAAAGTTAAGATTAATAAACTTGAAGCGATAATCAAAGCTGAACTTACTATTTTTGGTGTTGAAAATTTTGATACTATTTTTAGTTCCTGGCTACTAATTGCTTTTTTACTACTTTCCTGTTCAATCTTTTTCAGGGTTTGTTCTCCCTGTTGAGTTAAAGTATTACCCCGAATAATTAAAGCAGCAATTTGTTCTTGGAAAGAATCACAATCATTGAGAATATCTGTCAATTCTTTAAATTTTCCCTCACTCGATATAATTAATTCGCGATCATCATCTAACCACTCTAAAGCGAAACCAGATTTACCATAAAAAGCTGAGACACCTAATAAAATATTTAATAAGGTTCGACTATTTTTAATAGTACAAAAAATATAATTTAATTTTTCCTGTAACTGTAATAGTTGTTTTTGAGAATCGCTAATTTTTTCAATTTGATGGTTTAAAATATTAGGTTTAGCCAAAGCTAAATCAATTCTTAAGCTGTCATTCAAAGTTTGAAACTCATTCGATATACTTAAATTAATAATATCAGAGTTGAGTTGATTTACTAATTGAAGATCGCTAAGAATATCAGCGGCTATTGCTTGCAAAAAATAACCCCATTCAATCCAATCATCAATTTTTGATTGTAAATCAGTCAATGAAATTTTAGTTTCTGAGTTTCCAAACTTTTCTGCGATCGCTGGATCGACTAATCCCAAATTAGGTATAAATAAAGTAGCTGCTGCGCTCAATCGAGGAAGTGTAGCGATCGCAGAATTATTAGTGCGATCGAATTTCAATTCTTGAGTGATTAATTTTTTAATATTTCGTAGCTGTTCCTGAGCATTATTGATTAGGATAATTTGTTCCATGATTTCATTAGAATCGCCAATAGTCAGTTTTAAATTCTGAATTAGTGTTGGCAATTCACTAACAAGTATTTCTAGGTTAGCCATAAATACCCCTTGGGGATTTGTCGAAAGTTTATGCGGAACAATTAAAATGGCTTGAGTAAGAATACAACCACGCCTATTGCATCTGAGCATCCTAAACAAGTCACAAATCTTAGGAGCTATAAAATTTATAGTTCCCGGAAATCCTGCTAAAGTAACAATTTCAGTTTAAAAATCCCAGAGAAAGACAAATTTACCCATTCACTAACCTATGAATGAAGTTGATTTAGCATTTACCCCAGCACTAGAGTTGGCGCAATTAATTCGTCGCCGGGAAATATCACCGCTAGAGTTGGTAGAAATATATTTAGAACGAATTGGGCAATTAAATCCTCAATTAGGAAGTTATTTTACGGTAACGGCAGAATTAGCGATCGCAGATGCCAAAGCCAAAACAGAATTATTAACAACTACCTCAGAACTACCGCCATTTTTTGGCGTGCCGATTTCCATTAAAGACCTCAATGCTGTAGCAGATGTTACCTGTACTTATGGAAATCCAGCATTACTGAACAATATCCCTAATTATGATGATGGGGTTGTAACGCGGATTAAGCAAGCTGGATTTACTATTCTTGGTAAAACAGCCACTTCCGAATTAGGTTCTTTTCCCTACAGTGAACCTATGGGTTTTCCCCCAGCGAGAAATCCGTGGAATTTAGAATACACCCCTGGCGGTTCCAGTGGTGGCGCGGCGGCGGCGGTAGCAGCAGGACTGTGTGCGATCGCTCAAGGTTCTGATGGCGGTGGTTCAATTCGGGGGCCTGCGGCTTGTTGTGGTTTGGTGGGAATTAAACCATCTAGGGGCAGAGTGAGTAAAGCACCCGTAGGCGAACGCCTCGCTGGAATTGCCGTCAACGGCCCGATCGCCCGGACTGTTGCTGATGCTGCTGCCCTTTTGGATGCCATATCTGGTTACATGACAGGCGATCCTTACTGGTTGCCAGATCCCGAACCATCATTTCTCGCTGCAACTGGGACAAAACTTGGCGCTTTGCGAATTGCTTTTGACACTAGCATTTCTCCATTGGGAGAAGCTGACGCGAACTGTCAGCAAGGTGTCCGCCAAACAGTCCAGTTATTAGAAAAACTCGGCCACCACGTTGAACAGAAATCCCCAGATTTTAGTGGTTTAGTTGAACCATTTCAAATCGTTTGGCAAGCTGGGGTAGCCGCATCGGGACTTCCTGCTGAAGCCTTGCAGCCATTGAATCGCTGGCTATTTGCACGTACAGGTTCCGTTGGAGAATACTTGCAAGCAGTTTCCCAAATGCAGGTAGTGGCACGTCAAATTGTGGCGTTTTTCGATACCGTGGATGTGCTGGTATTGCCAGTTTATTTACATTCACCTATCCGCGTTGGGGAATGGGCTTCGCTGAGTCCAGAAGAGACATTCCAAAATATTATTGAATGGGTTGCCCCTTGTCCGCCTGCGAATGCAACTGGACAACCTGCGATCGCTATTCCTGTCGGCTTTGATAGTAAGGGTTTACCCATCAGTGTGCAGCTAATTGGTAAACCTGCCGCTGAAGCTACAATCATCAGCCTAGCAGCACAATTAGAAGCGGCTAATCCTTGGATTGATCGCCGTCCAGCCTTTGCAATATCAGGCTGATCGTGCAAGCATCCCTGGAACAACTTTCGCAAATTATCGTGTTTGCAAGTTTAGAAACAGCAGACAAAGTAAATTTGCAACCTTACACTCAGGTGCAAGGCTATCGCCAAGGAGAGATTATTTTCCATGAAGGCGATCGCTTACCAGCAAAACTCTACGCTGTTGTCAGTGGATCGATTCAAGTTACTAAAACAGCAACAACAGGGAAAGAAACGATTCTTCGTGCCTTAGCTGCTGGGGAAATTTTTGCTGCTCCTGCTTTGTTAGGAAATGGAATTTCTCCGGCAACTGTTACTGCTGAATCTGATTGTGAAATCCTGACTGTAGAGCGAGATGCTTTATTAAAAGCTATTGGAGAAAACCCTGAAATCGCCTTACGAATGCTGATGGTTTTTAATAGTCGGATTCAGCAATTACATGAAACAGTCCACGGATTAGTTTCTGAAAGAGCGATTGTTCGCCTTGCGAGATTGATTAAATATTTTGCTGTTGAATCGGGAACTGAATTTAGTCCACAAGGCGAGTGTTTAAAAGTCAAATTATCTTATTATCGGATGGCTCGAAATAGCGGCATTACTTACGAAGAATGCGTGCGATTAATTAAAAGTCTCAAGTCAGTAATTGCTTATCGCCGGGGTGGGACGATTACGATCCTTAATGCTGAGAAATTGGATGCGATCGCATCTGGAGATATAGATTAGTAGTGGCGCACATCTGTGCGCCACTACACGCTAGGGACAGCAATTCAGACTGTTACAGCTGCTCTATCTTGTTCGCGTGCAGCAACAACTAGAACTAGACATAGAGCTGCGATCGCTTTTTGCCATTCCTGCCGAACTTGTGCATCTTCGACACCTTCAAACATACCTATCAAGCGGGGAATAGAAGCTTCTAAAGCCGGACGAGGTACTGGACGGTGCAACTCAACTAAATGAGTTAGACTTTCTTGATTATGGAGAAAACCAATTACCCATGTTGTTGTGTGATCGGGACTATCAGGAACCCGCTTGACTCCCAACTCATTTTTTAGCCAGTTGTAAAAAGGTGGTAATTCCTTAGCTAAAACTCCTCCTGCTGTGGGTAAAGTTTCCTTAAGTAAATTGATATCTAAGCTGTTTAATTCTTGTTGCAATCCAGGCGAATTGAGAACTTCAGTTAAAGGTTTCGATAGTATTTCTTCCAACTGAGTTTCAGAAAAACTTAAATTTTGAGCAAAAGTTAAAAGTAGCGATCGCATTTTTTCAGACTCCATAAATAACTAATTATTCTCTGTAAGTTTCTCAGAAAGGGTGAGAACAAATGTCAAGTTTTCTTCAATTTTTAAAGCATCAGGTGCATTATTAGGTATCAAGACAAAAACACCAAGTAATAGTATTTTGGGATTATGAACTGTAAAGAAAGGCTGATAATCCTCCAAGCTGAATTTTGCCCACTGAAATAACTTATCTGTGGTTATTCGTCCACCAAGACGCAGATGTTTTTTGCCTGCTGCGCTAAAACTTCATGTGCTGTAGCTGTTTGGAAATTGAGGATAGTGTTGGTCATGTCTGTGACCCTCTGAACTTGTCTTACACTCAATTTCTCAGTAATTTATGATATTGTCTCTGAGGTAGCTCATAGAAGCAGTATTACTTTGCTGTCCATTCGTGGTCAAGGATAGCGTAAAGAAAGTTGTCGTACCATCTGCCTTTGATTAACTCTTTTTCCCGCAGATGACCTTCACGACGCATACCAATTTTTTCTAATACCTTTACAGAAGCAACATTCTCTGAAACACACCAAGACCAGATACGATGCATTCTCAATTCTTCAAAGCCAAACTTTAAAATTGCCTGTGCTGCTTCTGTTGCATAACCGTGTCCCCAATATTGAGTATTTAGTTCATAGCCGATATTTGCTTCCCGCATTTCCGAGTCATTTACACGGATACCACAATTGCCAATCAGCCGATTTTCTTTCTTAAGGATAATAGCTAACTGAAACTTAGTCCGAGGTTGTTCTTTTTGCTGATCGAGAAACATCTGGATAAACTCGCAAACATCGTTCTGTGTGCGTTGTGTCCAGTAGTTATAACGCAAATACAAAGGATCTGATTGATAGGCAAAAACCGCCTGCCAGTCTGTTTCTACAAAGTCACGCATTAGCAAGCGGTGTGTTTCTAATATCATGTCTTTTTTTATAGGCAACTTCTACCACATCTACCTTAGCCAGTGGAATAATTGGCGTTGCTAAATTCAGGTATCAAAATGATTTGGCATGATTTCACAATCTTTGTAAAAACGTTATATGGCAACATCTTTACACCCAGATTCATACATTGAATTAGCAACGCCAAATAATTAAGTTGCCCGATCAATTTTTTGCACTTCTTCGTCAGATAGTTTCACGTTGATAGCACGTGTTGAATCTTCAATACTGGAAACCTTGCTAGCACCAGGAATAGGCAAAATAGCGGGCGACTTGGAACGCAACCACGCTAGAACGATATTATACACCGACACGCCTTTTTCTTTAGCTAATTTAGCGATCGCAGAAATATCCTGCAAATCCTGATGGCGACGCCTACCACCAAAGGGACTCCAAGGTAAAAAGGTCAATCCTTGCTGTTCGCAATATTTTAATACGCCATCATTTTCTGGCTGTCGTTGCCAAGGGCTGTATTGATTCTGCACCGAGACAATATCCACCACATCCCGCGCCCGTTTAATTTGTTCAACGGAAAAGTTAGAAACTCCCACAAACCGAATCAAACCAGCCTCTACTGCTTCTTTAACTGCTGCAAGGGATTCTTCAATAGTGTAATTAGTATCGGGAGAATGATATTGCCAAACATCGATGGGTTTAGTACCGCCCAAAGCCTCAAAACTGGCTCGAATTGTTTGGCGCAAATGTTCTGGATTGCCGTTGCTTGTCCAGTTGCCATTGGGACGCATCAACCCGCCCTTAGTGGCTACAATCACTTGGCTAACATCGCCTTTGTAACTACTAATTGCTTTGTGAATTAGCTGCTCATTGTGGTGCTTATCGGACTCATCTTTGCAGTAAGAATCGGCAGTGTCAATAAATGTAATACCCAAATCCAAGGCACGATGAATAACTTGGATTGATTCCGATTCAGGAGGACGATTAGCAATTGACATGGGCATACCACCCAAACCAATCGCACTCACAAAGATACCAGTTTTTCCTAGCTGTTTAGTTTCCATGATTCTAGCTATAGCTTTCTGCCCCAATTATCTATCAGTTAGTTATTCATCATAAATCCTCCCTAGTACTTAGACTTGAGGATAAGTGAATTTAATTTTTCTTCCTGCTAAATGTGAAAATACCACGTTATTTGACAGACAACCCTCATTTACTCTAAAAAAATGTTTTAAAAGTGGTCATCTGTAATTTTAGGCACTTCTAGATCCCCCTAACCCCCCTTAAAAAGGGGGAAACCGGAATCAGAGTTCCCCTTAAAAAGGGGAACTCAAGGGGATCTAAAACGTTTTGTTACCGACTAAAGAACTTTTAAAATATTCTGTAATTTCGACCTAATAATTATTAATATGAGATTTAATATTTAATTTTTTGAAAGTCATATTTGATTGTGGTCTTGGTGAATTTAATTATTATTGATGATTACCAATATTTAGAGCCGTTTGCTATGTTAGCATACGAGGAATAGTTGCGAACGACTAGAGTAATATATTAAGATTTACGCCCGTCAAACGGACGTAAATATCATTAGACAATTATGCTGGCTAAATTATTGCCTCTAAATTTTTAGAAAATTTAGAAGTTTAATTAATAGCCCTCAATAGTATAACCAGCAGATTGAACCATCTGTTTAATTGACTCTTCAGAAGCCGCAGCATCTACAGTTACAGTTTTAGCATCAACGTTTACATCTACTTTGGCATCAGATTCCATAGTCAGAATAGTTTTAGTTATTTTCTTGGCGCACTCATCACCTTTAATATCTGGAACTTTCAATTTAATTGCCATTACTTACCTCATTACGTAAACTGAAATTTACATTTAGAAAATATAATATCAATTTTAAGAGTGAGCGCACATCTTACTTGAGTTAGGGAATTGAGCATGACAGAAATAGTAACAAATAATAGTTATACCTAAATCATTATTGACAAATTATTTAAATAGCAAAATCAAAAAAATACTAAACTATATAAAGTTATTTATGAGAATGCACTTAGTATTACTAACTTATCAAAAACCGCTTGTTTAGTTTCTTCTGAAGACTCCGCCAGACATTCCCCTGTTTTTCTAGGCATTGCTGTTCGACGTAGTTGTTCTTATAGCACTACCGGATCGTACAAGCGTATATGCGTAATTTACGAAATCTTCTTATCTGTAGTTTTTAATTTATTGTATGCTTCAGATACTTTTGCCCAACATTTGAAGTACATATAGATTCAAAAAACAGCTATCTTGCGGCATAAATATACTGCGGGTTCCTAACAAAGACTTTCAGCGACACAATTATGATAAAAGTGTTAGACACTGCTAATTTGGGTATTTACGCTAGAGACTGCTTCACATTGCGAGTAGGAACGATTTCTGAAATGTACCAGTAGTTGGAATGCGATCGCTAGAAGCAACGAAAAAATTAGTATTTATCTTTTGATTTATTTTCCAATCTCTATGACGAACTATGACCCTCGAAGTAAAACTCGCTAACGCTTCTCTAGGAGACGCTACGCATAGCTTGCTTACGCTATCGGTGGCGCGACTTCAGCATCCTGAAGTCATCTTACTCATAAACACAACCTAGTTAACTACAAATACCCACTTTGTCAGTTTGTCTAATTGAGATATGTTTGGTAAATAAAATAAGTAGCCTACATCATCGGCTGCTATTCCACACTTGACATAAAGCATTGTGAGTGCAAAACGTCTGCCAGAAACCATTGCCCATGTCAGAATTACCCGCCAATCCTGGCAACATGGCTTCCTTGAGGGTGAAGTGAGTGCGGGTGAGTTTGAGTGGCATTTCCAGTGGCATTTTCGTCGGGGAGAACTTGCCGTCAAGCCATCCCAAGGTCGCGCCTTAATCAAAGAACCTCTGGGTCGATTCTTAGAGCAACAAGATTACCAGCTAGAGCCTGGAGGAGACTATGCTTTTACGATTCGGGCGGAACTTTAAAAGTTTGGAGTTATTCAATTTTGGATTCTGGATTGAAGAAAAAAGTGTTCGACTGAGTGCTCATGCCGAAGTCTAAAATCTAAAATTGGCTGGTTGCTGATTCAGTGAGGCGATTTAAGTATCTTTCGATTAAAAGGATGGCAACAATGTCATCTATGGGTCTTGGAGGCTGTCGTAGACCCTGTGGCAATAGCTTGATTAGCCCTTTAGGCGGGAACATTTGCCAATAGCGATCGCGTGCTTCTAAGGTTGTGTAGCGCTCATCCACTAAAATAATACTCAACGGTTCTGTCAATTCTTGATATAATCTCTGTCTCCACTGTTTGGCTGTAGTTTGGTCGCCCATGACCATCAAAGAGATCGGAAACCTTTGGCGGAGTGTCTCAATGCTAGCGATCGCCTCTTTTGCTAACACGACTTGATGATAATACAGTTGCCGATCCAGTCCCATCACCCCTAAACCACACTTATCTCGACCTGGATCAAACCCCAAGATGACTGGTTGCGTTGGTGAAAATTCACGGAAATTCATAATTAATTAAAAATTAAAAATGTTCGCATAGTATCTGCTAAATAAAAAATGCAGCTACAGCAACTATTTTGGCTGCTGTTCAATATGTTTAAATCTTACTAATAACAGTGTGCAAATAATTTTTTAAGTACTAAAAATAATTTTTCCGTTAACTATTGCCACCAATTTTACTCTCAATGGCCCGGCTGTATAAGTATCCTCTGCTGCGATCGCTTTGATCTCTAAAAGTTGATTATACTGTCTTAATTGGCTGACAAAGCGCAGAAAAGTCCCCTCTACTTGCACATTTTCGACAATTCCGGCATTACGGGCACGAAATTGGGAAGCAGAAATCAGTATTTCTAGCCGCTGCTGTAACTGATAAGATGTCATGGTTTTGGAATCAGCAGTAGTTGTGGCTAACACCGCGCCTCCGGAAAAAACCAGTTGATTCTGGGCTGTATCCGCGAAAAATTCTATCTGCTTTTCTCCCCTAACGTAATTACCAGCAGAGAAAATTCGCACGACGTATTCTTTACCATCGCCAATCTGCTTGCTCAATTGATCGACCCTATCCTCGGTCACGCGCAGCAGCTCTAAATTTGCCGGATTTGCACCAGGCTCGCTTAATTCGAGGTTGGCGTTGCGATTGGCTTCTTGTAAAAGTTGTATCACTGCCTGACGAGCAGCGGCAGGTTGAGTAACACGAATTACAGCAGCGGACAGAACTTGACCGCGAACTAAGGCCAGCTTACCCAAACGCAGGTCGCGGTAGGACTGATAATATTTTTCCAGCCTGGCAACTTCCTGTTCTAGTTCCTCCTGTTGTGCTTCCAATTCTTTGAGGCGCGATTCCCGTTTGGCAATCACTTGCTCTCGTGTTGCAACTTCTACATTACGTTTTTGAATTAGTTGATCCAGTTGGGCAATTTTTTGATCGCGCGCTTCTATGCCTTCTTGACGGTTAGCAAGTTCGCGATCGCGTTTTTCAATTGCTGTTTTAGCTTCGTCAATGGCTTTTTTCGCTTCCGCATACAGTCTTTGACGTTCTGTTTTCAGTAGTTCAACTGCCGCCTGTAGTTCCTTTCTCTGGTCGTAAACGCTTTGCAATTCAGCTATGGCTTTTTGGTATTGAGTTACCACCCGATCTAGCTGACCTTGAGTGCGTTGGAGTTGAGTTTGGGTTTGGGCTTGTTGACTAATTGTGCGGTTCAACTGGGCTTGCGTTTCCCTCTGTTTGGCATTTGCCGCCTGTAAGGATTGATTAATTGCCTGCAAGTCTTGTTGTGCTTTTGCTTGGGCAATTCTTGCTTGGTTTAGTTCACCCTCTACCTGACTTTTCTGGGTTTCTGCGGTTTTTAGCTGTTCCCGCTTCTGTCTGAGGTCTGTTTGAATATCCTCTAACTCAAAGACTCCTTTTCGCAAGCCTTCGTCGGCAGCGAATAAAATCCCTAGAGTTGATGCTGAAATCAAACCACCAGTAAAAATTGTTACTAGTACGGCGGTGTTTTTCGGACGTAGCTTAAAAAGTGAGAGGCGGGCTTTGCCAACTCGTGTGCCGATGCGATCGCCCACGGTGGCAATTACGCCTCCCAGAATCAAAATTGCTGCGATGAGGATGTATCCGGTGGTCATCTTTAGCTACCGAAATCCTTCCTGATACAGCCTACTACTTTTAAGCATTGTCTGGAAAGAAGTGGAAATTGGCAATAGCTGAAATTATTCAATTTTAGATTTACCTCTAGCTATTAGTGTCATTTTTCAAAATAGAACACGCGCCGATTCCCCTTTCTCCAATTGTTTTTATGTGAACTGCCTACTTAAGGTAACAGGTTTATGCACAGTAATCTTCTTTTTGTGGATAGAAATCATTTTTTTCTCACGCAAATCTCCCAGTAGCCTAGTAACGGTAACACGAGTTGAACCAATTGCCTCTGCGATCGCTTGATGCGATAATTTCAAATCAATTGTGATCCCATCTGCACAAGGAACGCCAAAATCCCGACAAAGAATTAACAAAAAACTCACCAACCTAGAACCCATATCTCGGTGGGCGAGAGTTTCAATCATCATCTCTGTTTGTAAAATTCGCGAAGACAGACCTCGCAGCATTAACATTGATAATTCTGGATTTTCCTTGAGTGCTACCTCGACCTGTTCAATTGGTGCCGACAGTAATTCCGCAGGCGTAAATGCAACCGCATGGTAAAACCGATCCGACTTATTTCCTGTCAGCAATGACAATACACCAAAAACACTATTTTCCCGCAGCAACGCTACCGTTATTTCCTCTCCTGCCTCGTACACCCTGGAAAGTTTAACAGCACCTTTCAAAAGAAAATAAACTCGTTCGGCAGGATCGCCAGGAAAAAAGATCGTTTTATTGCGTTCAAACGTTTCCACAACTGGCGGAAACGCCCCGGTCGCCATCTGACGAAAAACATTTGCTAGGGCTTTATCTTGTGTCACGATCATCTCCCTTCCCCTACCCAATGCCGGAAAAACAAAAACTGATTACCTAAGAATACACCCGAAAAATGAATAAAGCACCGTCAACCTTTCTGTACTTTCCTATACTCAAACTAATCTCTTCATAACTCTTTGTTTATAATGATACATAATTGTTGATCCTTTCAGCTACTAATTGTTGATAAGTAGTTCCAATAGCTATATTCAAAAGGTTTTTTGAAGAACAAATAAAGATATCTTGAGAATATCTTTATAAAAAATCAAGATTTTTGTCACAGCAAACACCCTTAGCAATATTCATTTTTGTCAACCCTGTATAAAACAAAGACAAAACGTGCCTCGGATTCTAGTATGCTCCTAATGATCGATCGCATTAACAATTTATATGCTAAATCTGACTGGAAAAAATGCCCTTGTTACAGGTATTGCCAATAACCGCTCGATCGCTTGGGGCATCGCCCAACAACTGCACAAAGCCGGAGCAAACCTGGGTATTACCTACCTGCCGGATGAACGCGGCAAGATGGAGAAAAAAGTTGCGGAGTTGGTTGAACCTCTTAACCCCAGCTTATTTCTTCCTTGTAATGTCCAAGATGAAGACCAAATAAAATCTACCTTTGAGACAATCCGCGAACAATGGGGAAAGCTAGATATCCTCATCCATTGTCTAGCCTTTGCCAGCAAAGACGATTTAACTGGAGATTTTAGCCAAACCTCTCGTTCTGGCTTCAACACCGCCTTAGAAATTAGTACCTACTCGCTGGTGCAGTTAAGTGGTGCAGCCAAACCTTTAATGACAGAGGGAGGTAGTATCGTCACCCTGACATATTTAGGTGGTGTTAGGGCAATCCCCAACTACAACGTTATGGGAATTGCCAAAGCGGGGTTAGAAATGAGTGTGCGTTACCTAGCTGCTGAACTAGGACCACAAAATATCCGCGTGAATGCCATCTCCGCAGGCCCCATCCGTACTTTGGCATCTTCAGCAGTGGGTGGGATTTTGGATATGATTCATCATGTAGAAGAAGTAGCTCCCCTACGACGCACCGTCACTCAGTTAGAAGTGGGCAACGCTGCGGCTTTCTTGTGTAGTGATTTGTCCAGTGGGATTACCGGACAAATTCTATATGTAGATGCAGGATATGAAATTATGGGAATGTGACACGATAAAGTTAGGAGTTAAGAGTTATGAGTTAAAAGTTAAAAATTTATAACTCTTAACTCATAACTCCTAACTCTTTTCATTCCCCATGCAAACAACCAATCGCCAAGTTAATTCAAACTACGATCGCTTAACTGAAACCCCTCGGATTGCCACTGTTCACCGCACCACTGGTGAAACTAATGTGCAAGTTACCATCAACCTGGATGGTAGAGGAACTTGCACAGCAGCAACAGGTATTCCGTTTTTGGATCACATGTTACATCAAATTGCCTCGCACGGGCTGATTGATATAGATGTCCAAGCCAAGGGAGACTGGGAAATTGACGATCATCACACCAACGAAGATGTAGGCATTACTTTAGGGCAAGCTTTTAACCAAGCACTAGGCGACAGAAAAGGTATTGTCCGCTTTGGTAATTTTCTTGCACCACTGGATGAAGCCTTAGTTCAGGTAGCGCTAGACTTTTCTGGACGGCCTCACCTCAGCTATGGCTTGCAAATTCCTACTCACCGGGTAGGAACCTATGACACCCAACTGGTGCGAGAATTTTTTGTGGCACTGGTGAACCATAGTCAAATGACACTGCACATTCGACAATTGGATGGCATTAATTCCCATCACATCATTGAAGCGACATTTAAAGCTTTTGCAAGAGCAACACGCCTGGCAGTGGAAATTGACCCCCGACGTGCTGGCTTAATTCCCAGTTCTAAGGGAGTTCTATAAAAGGAGTCAAATTGGGCATTGGGGATTGGGCATTGAAAAGAAACAGAGGTGCAAAGGGGCAAAGGGAATAAAACTTACTACAACTTCTCTTCTCCTCCTCTGCTCCTCTGCTCCCTAGTCACTGAGCGTAGCCGAGTACTGCTCCCCTGCTTCCCTGCCTCCCCTGCTCCCTTGCTTCTTCCCCAGTCCCCCATTTCGGATAATTGACACACGAGTTGTTGATGGTTATTATCAGCCTACCGGGTAATTTTTAATTAATGCCAAGCTGATAAATAGTGATTTAACCGAGATGAAGTCTGTTGCAGATGACTCTAATTCTCAACTTAATACGATAGACATTCCACCAGTAGTCCTAACTTCTGAGTTGCGAAAAGTATATCGCACTGGTTTTTGGCTAAATCAAAAAGTCGTATCTCTCAAAAACTGTTCTTTAACGGTTTACAAAGGCGAAACCTTTGGATTGCTAGGGCCAAATGGTGCTGGGAAAACTACCCTTTTAAAATTATTGCTGGGAATTATTCATCCCACTTCTGGACGCGGATCGTTGTTGGGTAAGCCAATAGGCGATCGCAGTGTTAAGCAACATATCGGCTATCTGCCGGAAAATCCCTATTTGTATGACTATCTCACTGGTTGGGAATTTTTACAGCTTGCTGCTGGGTTATTTCAAATTCCCCAAAGTGTTCAACGCCAACGCATTCCCCAACTGCTGGAATTAGTGGGTTTATCCCAAACCGATGCCCGCAAAAAGCTGCTGCGTCGCTATTCCAAAGGAATGCTACAACGTGTTGGTATGGCACAGGCATTAATTAATGAGCCAGATTTAGTTTTTCTGGATGAACCAATGTCTGGTCTCGATCCGGTGGGACGCTACCAAATGCGAGAAATTATCCTGGCGCTTAAAGCTGCTGGTAAGACGATTTTTTTCAACAGCCACGTTCTTAGTGAAGTAGAACAGATTTGCGATCGCATTGCCATCCTCGCTCAAGGTGAATTAATTTGCTCTGGTTCCCTCAATGAACTCTTAGGCGTAAATGACACATATCAAGTAAAAGGTCAAGGTGGTGACTGGGAAATTCTCAAAAAATGGATACCCACTCTCATATTTGAGCCTGATGGTTCTTGGCACGGTACACTACAAGATGATTACTATGATTTTCTTGCCAGTCTTCGTCTTATGGAAGGTAAAATTATCGCCATTAACTTGTCACGTCAATCCCTAGAAGAATTTTTTATTCAACAGATCCAAAGAAAAAACAACCCCTTGAATTAGTCTTGTTGCCTAATAGTAAATTGTCGACTGGCTTGAAGAACAAAACCCAAAATTCTGCCTTTTTGAGTTCTCTTTGCCAACGCAATCCACAAAAAAGAAAATTCCGACATTTTTTCAAGGTTATTTGTATTTATTTAATGAACTTGTTCCTAATTTTAGTATTCCCTTACTACTCATGGCAGATTTTAAATGTCATCAAATTAACTTTGACAAGAAAAATTTATTCGTGACTACTTTATTGTTAGCTAACAGACAATTTCTTGTAGAAACTGGGTTTATTTGCGTAAATCCTATATTTTTTGATATTGCTCTATTCAAGCAACATTAACTTTAAGCTAACTTCACTAAAAATTTAACTTCAATAAACAAATTTCCTCCGGAAAATCACACTTTTCTAGGAAAATAAGAGTGTCGGGGAACATGAATACTTAGGTATAGTCAAAATAAAAATGTTTAGACAGTACTTTATTGATCGTAGTTTCAGAGTCTCAGGTAAATATGCTTAACAAAAGTTTGTCTAAATTCCTAATTCAGCCAGCTGTAGGTATGGCTTTGTTAACTGCTGTCAATGCCGCTATGTCATCTGCCAGTCTAGCTCAGGGACAACCATTACCACCAACTACACAACCACCAATCACACAAACACAATTAGATACTAATTATTCATTAGGAGGCGGCGATCTCATTCGTGTAAATGTATTTGAAGTACCTGAATATACGGGTGAATACCAAATTCCCCCAGGTGGAGCAATCAACCTACCTTTAATTGGCAGTGTGTCGGTACTAGGGCTAACAACTGAACAAGCTTCTGACGAAATAGCTAGAAGATATGCTCGCTTCCTCAAACGCCCCTTAATCTCAGTCAATCTCTTGTCTCCTCGTCCTATAAATATTTTTGTTGCTGGAGAGGTGACACGTCCTGGAGCTTACACTCTAAACTTGAGCGGAGGCGCCGGGAACAATCCAGGCGTACAATACCCCACTGTATTAGCCGCATTAACAACAGCGCAGGGGGTGACTTTAGCTGCGGATGTGACTCAAGTTCAATTACGGCGTAGAATAGGACGTTCTTCAGAGCAAGCTGTCACCCTCAATTTGAAAGAACTCATTCAAACAGGCAAGTTATCGCAGGATATTACCTTGCGGGATGGAGACACTATAGTTGTGCCAACAGCAACCAACTTCAACGTGGCAGAATCTCGCAATATATTTGCATCCAACTTTGCCGCCAGTCAAACCACACCCCGCACAGTAACAATTATTGGTGAAGTTAACCGTCCTGGTTCGTATCTTGTCACCCCAGCCAACACAGATGCACAAGGGGGCACAACCACTAATAGTGGTAGTACCACTCCCAATGGTTTACCAAATGTGACACGGGTAATTCAATTAGCTGGCGGAATTACAGCACAAGCTGATGTGCGTAATCTCAAGCTACGCCGACCTACAAGAACTGGCTCAGAACAATCTATAGATATTAATCTTTGGCAACTCTTACAGAGTGGTGATGCCAATCAAGACATCATTGTGCAAGACGGAGATACAATTGTTATTCCGACGGCAACTGAAATTAACCCCGCAGAAGCGACTCAATTAGCTACCACTACTTTATCTCCTACACGGATTCAGGTTGGTGTGGTTGGCGAAGTTAAAAAACCAGGTCTAACAGACGTTCAACCAAATAGCTCTTTAAATCAAGCTATACTTGCTGCCGGCGGATTTAATGATGCCAGAGCTAGTAGTAGTGCTGTTGATTTGATTCGCCTCAACCCTAATGGTTCTGTCACTAAACGTATAGTAAAAGTGGATTTCTCCGCTGGGATTAATGAGCAAACTAATCCCATACTCCGCAATAATGACGTTGTAGTAGTCAACCGATCTGGTTCAGCTAAGACTGGCGATACCGTCAACACCATAACTGGACCTTTAGGCGTTATCTTTAATCTTTTGAACTTATTCGGACTCTAGTTTAAAAGATAGATGCAAATTGGGGACGTTCGCCAACCCTCTTCGTCCCTAAAATTGCACTATCCTTTAATCAAAAGCAAGTTACACATAACAAACGCTTCACAAGACATCGCTTCTTCCAAATTGCGTTTTATAGATGCTGTGATACTAGTTAGGATAAGTCTGCTATAAATACTCTTACAGCTGCTCTCTTGTGATTTGCCAATATAAGCTATCTGACCACTTTTATATATCCGTCATTATAATAATTTTAAGTAATATTACTCATAGAAAAATACTGTAAACTTTAAAACTCTCACTGTAAATTCATAACGTGCATTGATAGGCTTTTGAAATCTCTATTGTAGGTACTCAGATTTCTTATGATAATGAGAATATTTTATAAAGCAGATTCCGTAAATACTAGTTCATAACTGATTTTTAGTCATTCATTGATTCTTATTATCATAAGAATTATTTAAGTAAATCAACTAATTGATGACAGATATACTATTTTAACCACAGATACCGCGTATACACAGTAGAATGATGTCGAATTGGAAATGACGCCATTTGTACGGGTGCTTGGTGTTCAGGAATAGGGTAACTCTGGATACTGATATTTTTATTCAGTGATTTTATCAGATGTTTGCGATTTTTTGGAACACAAGCTCAAAAGGTGGTTCAGCCATATTTACGCGAAAATGCGCAGGTTTAAACTTATAAAACCGTGTATAAACTTACAAGTGGCAGTGATACGACCGTATCCAATACTGGGTTATTAACTAAGGCTAGAGTTACTAACCGTTAACGATTGAGTTTTTGCAACATACCCTATTTTTTCCCTATGATGATTCATGGTTTCGGTTTTCTCAGTTTGAGCGCATCTCTTGTACTTCCCTGGGCATTAACAGGTCTGGTTCAAGGACAGAGAATAACAGAGTCTTTCTTTAAAGATATTCCTCAGCCATCCACAATTCAGGAAATACCACTACCTAGCCGCAAGCTGATCAGTGGTATTTCAACTGGGACAACATACTATGTTAGTGGTAACGGAAACGACAGAAATAGCGGACTCTCTACCTCATCCGCTTTTAGGACACTTCAAAGGGCAGCAAACCTTACTAATCCTAGCGACACGGTACTTATTATGAACGGGCAATACAAGAATGGGCCCAAAAACGGTGCTGTACTAGGTATTAAACGTTCTGGAACTGCAAATGCATGGATTAAATATAAAGCATATCCTGGGCATTTTCCAAAAATTCAACACAATACATGGAATGGTATCTCGATTTCAAATGGAGCTTCATATATCGAGATTAACGGCCTGGAGGTTATAGGCAACAATGCTAATATCACCCGTTCTTATGCCTTAAGTCAAAAATATAACAAATCAAATCCGCTTACTAACGGAAATTGCATAAGCATTGAAGGAGGAAACAAAGGCCGTTCTCATCACATAAATATTTTGAACAACAAAGTTCATGATTGTGGAGGAGCAGGTATCTCAGCAGTCCAAGCTGATTATGTGAAAGTGGATAATAACACTGTTTTCAATAACTCTTGGTACACAGTTTATGGTTGTAGTGGCATTTCCATGCTTAATAATTGGAGTTCTGACAACAACCAGGGATACAAGATATTTGTGACCAATAACAGGAGCTACAACAATCGAATGTACGTTCCTTGGATTGAAGCCGGAAAGATCACAGACGGTAATGGCATTATTGTTGATGTTTCAAAAGGATATAGAGGACGGATTTTAATTGCGAACAATCTTACCTACAATAATGGCGGTTCAGGTATTCATTCCCATGATAGTCAGCATATCGATATTATCAACAACACGGCATATTTGAATCAGCAAAGTTCAGATGTTAAAAAAAAGGCAAAGGGCGAAATTTATGCTGGTTATTCGTCTGATGTCAAAATTTTCAATAACATTATGTATCCTTCCCCTGGCAATGCTGCGAATAGCAACATGAAAAACGTCAACGTCAATTATAACTACAATGTTTATCGCAATAATTCGACGATCAAGATTACAGGATCTAAGGATATGATTGCAGATCCACAGTTTGTTAATCCCTCGGCTGGTGACTTTAGATTGAAATCAACAAGTCCGGCAATTAATAGTGGTTTAAAGTGGAGTAGTTTGAAAACCGATTTTATAGGCAATCCTCGTATGTCCGGTTATGCACCTGATAGAGGAGCATACGAAAATCGGTAGTAGTTAAAAGTATGGCATCGGGTTGTAGGATAAAGTTCTTATTGATATATAGCTTTGTCTACAACCCAATTGGAGAAGCCCAGCAAGAGCTACGAAGGAAAACAGTGAAGATATATTTTATCCGATCTAGGAGCGCTATATAAATAATTTTCAGTCCGGTTAATTACTTATTATTTAAAACTTCTTGCGTCTTGGCATCAGTTTTTATTAATAAATATTTATCCGGACTTGATGTAGCTCCTAAAATAGTTTTTTAGAAGCTTTATTTCTTCGCCAGTCCCTTAAGCTCTTTTTTCAATTCTCTTGGGTTAAAATATTCGTGAGAATGATATCGATAACTACTAGATTCATTTTTATCAATGACTCCATTGACTACTAAACCTAGAACGTTGTAATTGGATCTCTCTAATATCTCTTGAGCAGCATTAGCACTGTTGAAATCAATTACTCCGGGTCGGGCTACTAACAAAATACCATCAGTCATTTGGCTTAAAGTCAAAGCATCGGCTGCCAAAAGCAGTGGAGGAGCATCAATAATTACAAAGTCATATTTATACTGGGATGAGAAACTATCAATGAGTGATGCCATCCGTTTTGAGTCAAGCAAAGCAAGTGGGTTGGGAGGCCTAACTCCAGCAGTTAAAACATCAAGGTTGTCCATTACCTTAGATACAGCAATGTTAAATTCAGCCTGACCTACGAGAACCTCACTCAAACCAACTTCATTGGTTAGTTGCCAGAGATGATGTTGAGAAGGAACTCGCATATCTGCATCTATTAGTAAAACTTGACGTCCTAGTTGAGCGATCGCTGCTGCCAAATTAGCTGAAACTGTAGACTTGCCTTCTTTAGGAATTGCACTAGTTATTACAATGGTTTTAAGCAATTTATCTGAACTTAAGAATTTCAGATTTGCTTGAATCATCCGGTATATTTCACTCGTTAAAGAGTGTGGAGTATCCCTGACGGCAACTATTTGAGACGTTGATTCTGCATTTGAATTACGGGAACGAAGCTTTTTAACAGACAAAGGAACAATTCCTAGCAAAGTATATCCGAATACATCTCTAATTTCTTTAAGTGTTTTTAGAGATCTATCTCTCATCGCGAGAAACAGTACAGTTGTGGTAGCAAAAAACAAACCGAACATGACTCCTAGCACCAAAACAATAATTGTTTTGGTTAATGTAGGATCTTCAGGCACTAAAGCCTGAGCAATAATTCGAGAACTAGGGGTATTTGTATTTTCAACTAACTGTAATTCTTGAACCTTTTTCAATAGAGTTTGATAGGTCGATTCTGCAACTTCAACTTTCCGTTCTAACTCCCGTTGGTTTTGTGCCAACTGGGGTATAAGTTTCACCCGCTGTTCATAGCTGGCACGAGAATTATATAGAGAGGAGAGTCTTTGAGTTAAGCCAAAACGTTGTATTTCTGATTGCAGAAAGTTTTGTATCAGGCTTTGTCTGAGTTCTCCAATCTGCAATAGGCTCTGGGGAACTTGTGTTTGATTGCCAATAGTCTGACCAACTTGCTGTTGGAGGAGAGATTTTAAATTCGCTTTTTTTGCTTCTAGGTTAATAATTATAGGATTGTCATCTAGAAAACGGCTGCGCTCAACCGCTAACTGCCGATCGGTCTCTTGGAGTTGTGTAAGAATTCCCTGTACTGCTGGTGACTGACTAAGGGCACTCACAGCGATCGCTTCCTGAGAATTTAGTTCTACTTTCTGTCGTAGTTCATTGGTTTGGGCATTTACCTCATCCAGTTGAGCCTTGACAGTATTCATCTCATTGTCTAGATTTCCAATAGTCGCAACAGCTGACCTTGTCTCTTCGGATAAATCTGCAATCCGATGCTTTTGTTTAAATATACGTAGCGCTACTTCTGCATTATTAACAGCAGCTTGAGTTGTAGGTAGTTGTTTGGCCATAAACTGACGAGTCGCTCCTGCTTCAGAGCGATTTGTCAAAATATCATTTTCTAAATAAAACCTCATAATTGTGTTGACTACTGCCGCTGCTTCTTCAGGCTCGTGACTTTTATAACTAATACGCAATACATCTGTCCCACCAATAATTTTTAGGTTCAGGGCTTTTTGTAGTGCTTTCACCTCCAGAGGTTCACCTTCCTTGTCTTTGAGTTGTAGTTTGTCTATTGTCCGTTGCAATAAAGCTGGGGAAGAAATAACTTCTATCTGACTGCTTATGGGATTTTGAGTTGCTACCAATGGTTTCAAATCTCCTGAGTCTCCTCCTTCAGATGCACCAGGGGAAAGATTATTGCCCGCTACTTTAAAACTGGGAACTCTGAATAACAGTTTTCCTTCTGCTTCATAGTCTGGCTTCAGAAATTGTGTAGATATAGCACTCAGAATAACTGTCGCCACAAATATACTGAAAGCAGGCAACCACCACCGTTTCAATATCAATAAGTAACGATTAAGGTCTAAATCAATAGATTCTCTAGATTCCATAGATTTTTCTGACATAAATCTTCCAAAGTACAGGTCTTAAGCAAGAAACTCAAAATTGACTTATAACAGTCACAAACCAGTGCAATTGACAATACTGATTATGTATAATTTTACAATATAAAATATACTATAGACGAATACGGTTCAGTTAAAGCTTAACTCTTTATCGAAATCTTTTTTTAACGAATTGCCAAAAACGCAAGAAGTGCTTAAATGAAATGTATTATAGTACATATTTAAGTGAAAAATTTAGTTTCCATTGAGTGCAAATGTGTAACGGTTGTGTGTGTACCTTTATTACTAGGATTTCAGGTGAGTTAACTACGTCCTAACTATAACTGCCTTCCCATAAATCAACTTTTTAGTAACAATAGGTTAAATTAAAAGTTGTTTGCATTAGCCATCAACCCCTAATATTGATTCAATTTTATTTCTGGATTATCAAAGACTTGATTTTTTACTTGAATTTTATACGGCTATATTCTTTGTCAGATCAACTATTTTAGCCAAAGCCCAAATTTCAAAATCAAGTAAAAAACTCGATCTTTAGTCAGTTTGTAATTTTTGACTATAAACATCTACTCATTACTCAACTCACTTACTTAATATAGTAATTCTGAAAATTAAAGTAGTTACCTACTTTGCCAAACTTTATCGTAAGCATCTAATAGTTTTGGAGCTTGATATTGCCATTCAAGAATCTCCTCCATTCTGCGCCGCCCCTCAGCTCCGATCTTTCGTCTGCGTTCAGGAGAATCTAGAAGTTCCAAAATTTTGTCGGCAAATTCTACCTCGTCGTTAGGCTTGGCATAAAGAGATGCTTCTTGTGCAGAACGTCTTCCCTCTCGCAAATCAAACTGGACAATTGCTTTTCCCATTGCCATGTATTCAAGGATTTTATTCATGGTGCAGTTTTCGTTATAAGCAGATGTTGGAGAAGGTTCTACACACACGTCGCAGCTGGAAAGCCGCTCTAATAGTTCTTCACCTTGCTTAAACCCTGTAAATTCTACAAACTCATTCACTTCTAATTCTTTAGATAAGTCCTTGAGCTTTTCTGCCATAGGGCCACTACCAATTAGCATAAAGTGAATATCAGAGCGATTTTTTTTGTGGACAATGTAATATACCATTCTTAAGAGATAATCAATACCCTCTGGTTCTCCCATAACACCCATGTAACCTATCAAGTAGTTTCTACCTCTGCGGTAATTGGGGTTTGGAGGCATTCGGCGAAAGCGCGAAAGGTCCGGCGCACTACGAACTACAAATACTTTCTCTGGTTTCTTGTGCCCACGCTTAAGAGCCACCTCTCGGTGTGACTCGTTGGTTGAAATTACCATGTCTGCTGTGGCATAGGTTAAGCGTTCAGCCCAACGTAATCCATAATAAAAAATATCGCGCCGACGATACTTAGCTTCATACATTTCTGGACTGAGGTCATGATGATCGAAGATAATAGATATACCATGAAATAATTTAAACCATGTTGCTACTAAGAAAAGTAAATCGGGGGGATTACAAATATGTATGACATCAAAACCACGCTCTCGCCATACCCTTTGAGCTAGACGGAATTGCCAGTTAATGGCCCAGCTGTACTCTCGGAGATAGCCAATGACAGAACTTTCTTCCGGTGGTAGAGGATGACGGTAAATGTGAATCTGCTCAATAATTTCGTAATCTTTATCAAAGCCATTGCCTGTAGGTGAAATTACGCTAACTTCATACCCAGCTTTTTGCAAAGTAGTTGCTTCCATCCATACCCGTCTATCAAAGGGAACTGGAAGATTTTCAACGATAATTAGTACTTTCTTTGGTGATGCCATAATAATTTCAATTTTTAATTAGTTTCATAAGTAATTATTCACTCGGCAAAATGGTCGAAACCCTAAATTTATGGGTATAGGTAGGGGAAATGTGAAAGGCTACTTTAGTAAAACACTCAGTTGTCAAGTCTAAAATATACCTTATTTATGGAACTTATATTCATATTTGGCGAAACTGGATTAAATAATAAATATACATATACACATCATGATAGCTATCAGTTTTGCTGTTATTAGCTGGTTACAATTATATTGATTAATCATCTGATTTTTACATTCTGACTGAGAGAGATGCCGCCACATACAGTATCCAAGTCAAACTATTTGATTCCATTAAGTTAGACTCAGTAAGGCTAGATAAAAGTATATATGTCATGTGGATAAGTGGCCAAATATCAAATGCTGTTTTGCTACTACGCACCCAAGTAAATCCTTGCAGATAATTGCGCCAAAATCCAAAAAAGAAGACTCCTAAGCCTAAAAGACCCAAATCTAGGCAAAGAGCCAGATAACCATTGTGGGGGTGGTTTGGCGTCCATCCAGCTGCAAGCCAAATATCGGCAGATTCGCCATTCCATCCTTGCCAGAATCCACCATAACCGTAACCAAGCCAAGGATGTTTCCAAATCTTATCAATTACTAATGGCCACAACTCTGTTCGACCCGTCAGTGTCGCATCTTTACCAATTGCACTGAACAGGACATTCGCGTCACTAGACAACCAAAAATATAAGCTTTGGCTGATAGTAGCTATCATTATTAGGGTTGGTACCATGAACTGGTAAGACCAACGCCAAATTTGAAAAGCAAAAAATGTCAATATTATGATTAATAGGTTAACTAAAGATGAACCGGAAGCAGAAAGCCGTAAGAGTAGTAGTGACAAGCCAAACGCTGCCCAAAAAAGCCAACTACGTCTTTGAGTTTGATAACCAAGCATAAAAAAAGTCATACTACTCGTTACCATTCTTGCTCCCAGACCATTTTTGTGCGTGAATACTCCACGCCACTTTGAGCCATCCAAATCACTCTGTATTCCGTATTTAGGCAAAGCTATGGCAAAAACAAAACTGAGTATTATAATAATTGCAAAGTTCCAAGCAAGTAAATGTAACTGCTGTTTTATGTTATATCGCGAAGCAAAATATAGTCCAAATAAACTGGAATTAATGAGGGAAAAACTATTTTTTAATGTTGTTGATGGTTCAAAAGACCAAATAATAGAAACAGCTGACAATAAAATTAAAGAATAAAGCCAAAAGTCTTTCCTAAGGAAATAAAGAGTTTTCTTCCAACGCAGAACTAGTAGTATTAAGGTAACTAGGTAGATTAAAGAATAAATAATCCGAATCAAAGAGCTATCATATTCTACTAAATCACTCTGTCCGGCTCCTCCTGACAGTACGACAACAAAAATTGCCCCTGAATACATCAGCAAGCTCACAATTGTGAATACCTGTTCAGCAAAAATTAGTATTTTCCTCATAATAAATTAACTAATATTTATTGTGCATATTCAGTTCTTTATAATAAACTTGAGCTGTTTGAGCGGCAATATTTGACCAATTTAAATCTTCCTGACAACGAGCTAATGCCGCAGTTTGCATACGTTGTTGCAAATCGCGATCGCTTAACAAATAAATAATGGCATCAGCTAAAGATTGAACATCACAAGGTGGAACTAACAACCCATCTTTTTTATGCTGAATTATCTCACTTAATCCCCCTACTTCAGAGGCTACAACCAAGGTTCCCATCCCATAAGATAAGGCTGCCACTCCACTTTGAGAGGCTTCTATGTATGGTAGAACTGTTACCGTACTGCGTTGAAATAGATTACTTACTTCTTCAAGGGGGATAAAGTCATTGATAATTTCGTAGCGTTTCTCATCATAACCATTAGGGAAATATTGTTTTATATTTTCTCCCCGTCCAGCGATAATCAGTTTGACTTGAGGTATACGTTCAGTAATTAAAGGCATAGCCTGAAGTAAATATTTCAATCCTTTGTAAGGCCAGATGCGGCCAAAAAATAGTAGCGTATTTGGATCGCGAGTCTGACTATTCTGCTTACCCCGACGCTGATACAAACTACCAAGTTCCCCATGTGGTAAAACATTGACTCGCTCTTGAGGTATACGAAATTGTTCAGTTAGAATCTTTTTTAGTTGATGAGTATGGACAATCAATTGTTGGGAACGATAGAAGGCAATACGCCTGGTATACTCTGAACCGAATACAGCCATGCTATCTCCTGGGTGACGGAATATGTCGTGGATAGTTGTCACCAATGGCGGCATTTTGTTGAGCAACAAAGTCCAATCATACCAAGGATCGTTAGTTTCTTGCACATGCAAGATATCCGGCTGTATGTCTTTGATAATACGCATCATTGCGTACATTGACAATAGGTTGCGTGGGTCGCGAATCCGCGGTTTTTTAAAGCTAATTACGCGGATACTGGGATTAAGAACATTGTTACAGGCATTTGATAGTTTTTCCGGGTGAATTAGCGTTAAATCAACATGTTTAACCAGACTGTTTGCTAATTCAATGGTGTAATCTTCAAAACTAAAATGTAATAAAGCAACTTTAATCATAATTAAAATTATATCCTTTCTCTTGGATTATTTAATCAGTTTTTATGAGTTAATGATAATAATTTCTTTAAAACGAATTACTGCGACCTTAACAATTTGAACCATAAAAAGCGAAATCCTCCAAATGCACGAATACCTAAATAAATCACAAGTAAAGCATAAACACAAGTTGCAATAACTAGAGTCAATATAAAGTTTAAACTAAGTTTTTGTAAAAATATTAATATAGGTAGCATCACAATAGTTATTATTAATGGTCGCCGCACAATTCGCCATAAATTTAATGAAAATAGGCGAGTATAGGTGAAATAAATATACTGGATAAAACCAGAAATAGTCATCAATAATGCCATTAAAGCTGCACCTAGTAACTGATAGTGCGAAACTAATACCACACCTCCTAAGCTCCCTAATGTACTGGTAATAACTACTTCACGTAGATTCACTATCTCGAAACCATTAGCTACAAGTAAATAACTCAGTGAGCGTGTAAACGGCAAAAAAACGAGTGACGCAGCGCTGATCGTAAGAGCTATATTTGCTTCAGCAAAGCTAGCATTATAGAGAAAAACTAATAAATCTTTGCCAAACAATAAGATTCCAAGAAATAAAGGCAATGCGATGATTAGTAAGATTTCGATAATATTTTCAGCTATCTGCCTCTGCTTTTCCTTTCCTTGCTCTACTGCTTTTGAAAGTCTTGGAAATATTGCTAAACTCATACTGTTAGCAATAATCAGAAAGGGTTGTAATAATTGTGTTATTCCGCCAAATAAACCTACTAAAAACTCATTCCCTAATAATGAAAGTATCAGTATTTGAATTCTGCCAATTACTACAGCTATTGCTTCAATAGCAAAAAATGTGCGCGCATTTTTGATTGTATTAAAAACAAAGTTCCTATCAATTTGCCATTTTATTTTTACTAACCGAGCGATAAAAATCCATTCAATTACCAAAATTAGTGTTTCAGAAAAAACTAGGATTGCCCCCAAATATTCAATTCCATATTTTAGTTGCATCGCCCAAATCATGATTATTAGGCGTAAAATATAAATTGGCACTGTAGCGATCGCAATCAGATGCATCTTTTCTTTCGCTTGAAAAATTGCCTCTGTGATATTAGAAAGCGCAAAGGGGATGATCGTTAAACCCATTATGTAACAAACAGTTGAGGTTTTGGTACTATAGGGAAGTAAAAATACTACAATCACCAATGCTCCATAACTGAAAAAACTAAATATTAGCTGTAAGCAAGTACCACTCATTAAATAGACTGATGTTTTTTGTGGCTCACGAGCTAGTTCTCTAGTAAACAATGTTTTTAGCCCTTGTGAAGCAATGCCTACAAAAATAAAATAGTAGCTATATGCTAGTAGATACTGCCCTAAAGCCTCAGCTCCTAGAGTACGAGCAATCGAAGCAGTTAACACAAAGGCTGTAACACTTTGTGCTAACCGATTGAGTATCATTGAGAAGGAATTACTTATGAATTTGTACTTTTCTACCATTCTTATAATTCTTAATTCAGCTTAATTCTTTCATTTTGAGTCACCATGATTTTTTCGGATATATCCTTGTAGATTTTTCTAAAGCGTCCTCAAGCAAAACAAGTAACTAATTACTCAGTGTAATGTAGAAAAATCTAAATTAATCCGCCACAAATTAAACTGAAAACTACAATAAATTTATTGATTGATACGAAAAGGAAATTCTCTAATCATAGCTTCCCAGCTATAAAATTTTTCTGTTAGTAAGCACCATCTTTTTTCAAAACCACCATAACTGTTTTAAGGAGAATTTCAAAGTCTAACCCAAGCGACCAATTTTCGATATAGCTAATATCAAGATGAATCACTTGTTCAAAATCTAAAATATTTGAGCGACCTGAGACTTGCCAAAGACCCGTAATACCAGGTAAAATTTCATGTCGGATAAAATGATGCTCAGAGAACTTTTCAACATCTCTGGTAGGTAAAGGGCGAGGTCCTACTATACTCATTTCTCCAAGGATAACGTTAAAAAGTTGAGGTAATTCGTCTAAGCTATAACGACGGAGAAATTTTCCAACACGGGTAATGCGAGGATCATCTTTAATTTTAAAGATAATTCCATCTTTTGTTTCATTTAAAGCTTCTAATTCTTTTTGTAACTTTTCCGCATCAGACCTCATTGTTCTGAATTTCCATACTTTAAACTCTTGGCCATGTAAACCTATACGCGTTTGTTTGTAGAATACTGTACCTGGAGAGTCAAGTTTTATAGCTATAGCTATAGCTATATAAATGGGGAATAATAACATTACAAATAAAGTCGCAAAACAAAAATCACAGCTACGCTTTATCCAAAAATCTTTACCTGTAATTATCGGACAATCCAAACTTAGACAAGGCATTCCTCCTATTTTGTTGAATTGTACGTTTTTATAAATTGGTTTTAATTCCATCGGTAAAATATGTACTTGTATGCCAGATGCTTGAAATAACCAGCACAAAAACATTCTATTTTTTAGCGCATCCCAAGATATAAAAATTTCTGTCACTCCTAGTTGATTAAGCTGAGTCAATGTTTGCTGACGCTGATATCTGTCTAGTGAATCGGCATTCGCCGTTCCAGATATAATGTAATGCTTTTCTTTTTTTATAAAACTCGCAATCTGCTCGCGATCTTGAGGGTCGCAAATAATAAAAACAGAAGAACGAACTATTTTTTTTTGCTTGCGTAGATATTCAAGAGTAATATTTACTGCATATCTACCAGTACAAATAAAAAGTATACTTAGCAACCAAGGCAATAATATTATTTTTGGACGTGTTATATCAACAACTGGTTTATACAACAAACTAACTAAAAGGATTAATCCATGAGCAAAAGTTAGCGATTTGATAATATTGAAATAGTCATAACGTTTTTGACCTTCTCGATAAATACCTTCAACAGCTAGCGATCCTATTTGAATCCCAATAGCTGTTAAAATCGGGAAATAATGACTCGGTATATACCAAGTAAAGTTTCCATAAGTAGATTGATATGCTGCTAAAACCCAAGCTAGAAATAAAAGAGTACAGTCTACTAAGAATAATGTTGTTAATCTCAACCACCACGAACCCTTACGTACCGTGACAAATGTCGATGCACGTAAATCTAAAGGTACTTCGCTGAATTTATTTGTTGTAATGCTTTGATTACTCATAGTTAGGAACAGTTGGTGTAGATAAAATTTGATATGAGCTTAGGTATACAAGACAATTTAGGTATCTCACTACTTTTATTTAGAAAGAAACCTTGACCATTTAGTCTTAAGTCTTAACCATTTTCTTGGGAGTAACTTGAAGTTTTCGATCAAAAACATTCTTCAGGTCAGTTTGAGTGCTGTTTTACTATCGAGATACTTAGGTTTGATTGCAGCCTATAATCACATTTTAGTGTGTAAAAATTAATGTTAATAAAAAAAAGCAGTTGTTGATCAATTTAGATTTAGTAGCTAAACAAAAACGTTGATGTTAATAATATCAAGCAAGTAGGCACAATAAAAATAAATATTATAATTTTTTAGCTTATTAATACATCCACATACATAAATTAATTATGGATATCGCACATATCTTGGATAGTTTCACTTCTTAGAGGTATAGAATGATTGATATCACCTCAAAAATTACTCTAGCATATTTATCTAGACTAATTCAGCTTTGAATATAAAGTTGTCCTAATTATATTTGTTTTACGCATAATTACTGAGCCAACAAAATATACACGTAATTTATAACAAAATGCATCAAAAGTTTGATCTTTGTAACAAAACTTTACATTTTTGAATATTTCTGGTTAAACTTGAGTCAGGTTCATGGATATTTCTAAATGAAGTCTTAAAAGGCCAGCAACCTTAACAACGAGACTGTAGTTTAGAGGAGAAGACTTATGTTACAAACGTAGTTGGGTTTTATAAAGTTCGCCTAAATTTTTCAAAAAAATAATATCATAACTTTACATTAATTTTATATAATTCAAGAGAAAATAAAGATTTTGTAAAAACTATTTTTCATTCAGTAGATTTTACTGACATAGGATAATGTATTTTTATAGTTGCGTGTAAGCTTTTGTGTTTGTTGGCTAAAACAGAAATTTGATCTTTTGGATTCGATTGTAATAATTTAGAGTTTCATTTCAATCAACAAAACATAGGGTGAAAGAAGGTTATTGTAGATGGAAAACCTGTGCAATATCTCAGACAAATTATCATCAGTCTCTTATCAATGCTGAAAAGAAGGCACTGATAATAGTCAAAAGCTAAATAGCAACTTTTAAGTTTGGTAAGTATTATAGCAGTTTGCAATTGCTTTGAGTCAAAACAATTAGTAGGGGCATACGACATATCTGTCTGTGTGCTGCTAGCGTGTATATCATTCAAAATTGCTATCTGTTAGTTATGTGAATATTAATAGTATTCTGCTCATTTTCTATAGATTGGGGGCTGTATTTGCTCACATCTTTTTTAGTCATAAACCTTTAATGATTTACGTTTTCATAAAACTTTAATTATTTTATGCTCACTGAGCTTAATATAAAAAATGCAGATAAATAGTCAGACATCAGAATATAAGCAAAATATTACCTTAAATACCTTAAATAACATCATTGGCACTCAAGTTTTACAGGAATTGAATGACACTCAAGTAGATTATCATCAGGATCTGTGTATTCATCAAATATTTGAGATGCAAGTAGAGCGATCGCCCCAAGCCATTGCAGTAGTATGTGAAAATACACAACTTACTTATCAACAGTTAAACCAGCGGGCGAATCAACTAGCGCACTACCTACGTGCTTTAGGCGTTAGGCCTGAAGTACTTGTAGGTATATGCCTGGAGCGCTCCTTAGAGATGATTGTAGGACTACTGGGCATTCTCAAAGCTGGAGGCGCTTATGTACCTTTAGATCCAGCATATCCCTCAGAACGTTTAGCTTTTATCTTGGAAGACACCCAAACAGCAGTATTGTTAACCCAAGAAAAATTGGTCAATAACTTACCACCGCATCAGGCGCAAGTGGTTTGTCTGGACTTAGACTGGCAAGGGAATATTCAAAATAGTCAAGAAAATCCTGTCAACCAAACTACGGCTGATAACCTCATCTACGTAATCTACACATCTGGTTCTACAGGACAGCCCAAGGGTGTAATGATCCCTCACCGTGGTATCTGCAATCAACTCCACTGGAAGCAAACAACTTTTGGATTAACTCACGCAGATAAAGTTCTACTGACTATTTCTTTTAGCTTCGATCCCTCAGTATGGCAGATATTCTGGCCATTATGCTTTGGGGGGCAATTATTTATGGCTCGCCCTGGTGGACATCAAGATACAGCCTACCTTGTGAAAGTGATTACTGAGCAGCAAATCACTGTCCTGGCTTTAGTACCTTCCATACTGCGTGTCTTATTGGAAGAGAAGGGAATTGAGAATTGCCGATTTATCAGACACATTACCTGCGGTGGTGAAGCTTTACCTGGGGAACTTATAGAACGCTTCTTTGCCCAACTGAATTTGGACAACGTTTTACATAATTGTTACGGCCCGACAGAAGCTTCTATTGATACCACTTTCTGGAGTTGCCAACGTGACACTAATTATGCTATAGCACCGATTGGTCGTCCGATTACCAATGCAGAGATTCACATCCTTGATGAAAATTTGCAGCCAGTGCCTGTTGGTGAATCAGGTGAACTGCACATTGGCGGTGTTGGTCTAGCGCGAGGCTATCTTAACCGTCCAGAATTGACCATAGAGAAGTTTATTTTTAACCCCTTTAGCTCTGAACCTGGAGCACGCCTTTACAAAACTGGGGACTTAGCACGTTATTTGAGCGATGGTAATATCGAGTTCCTTGGTCGGATTGACCACCAAGTTAAAATACGTGGCTTCCGAATTGAATTAGGAGAAATTGAAGCCATACTAGCTCAACATCCAGCACTGACGCAGACTTTAGTCATAGCCAGAGAGGATGCGCCTGGAGACAAGCGGCTCGTGGCATATATTGTTGCCAATCCAGAGCAAATTCCTAGTCAAGCTGAATTGCGTCGCTTTTTGGAAGCTCGGTTGCCAGAATACATGGTGCCTACTTTCTTTGTCTTTTTGGACACCTTACCATTAAATCCCAACGGTAAAATAGACCGCCGCGCCTTACCTGCACCGGATACATCTGATATTAGGCTGTCAACTAACTTTGTTCCACCTCAGAATTCGACAGAAGAAGTCTTAGCTGACATTTGGGCGAAAGTTTTGCGTTTGGAACAAGTAGGCATCTACAACAATTTTTTTGAATTGGGAGGGCATTCACTGCTGGCCACTCAAGTGATGTCTAAAGTTCGTCAAGCTTTTCAAATAGAAATAGCGTTGCAACTCTTATTTGAAAATCCCACGATCGCTACTTTAGCTCAAGTTATCGCCCAAAACCAAACTCCAGAAAACGATCCCCAAAATCAGACTATTCCTCAAATAGCCAATCGGCAATCAGCCCTTCTATCCTTTGCCCAGCAGCGAGTCTGGTTTTTGGAGCAGTTGGAACCTAACAGCGCAGCATATATCGTCTCCAATGCACAGCGCTTAAAGGGTAAGTTAAACCTGGGTGTATTGCAACAGTCACTAGATGCGATCGTTGTCCATCATGAGGCATTGCGAACCAACTTTATTACATCACCTGATGGTAGCCCCATACAAGTAATTGGCACGCCTCGGCCAGTGGAACTTAAAATCATTCAGGTAACAAAGGAGCAAGTAGAATTTCTCCTAAATCAAGAGGTGCAACGCTCCTTCAACTTAGAATCTGACTTAATGCTGCGTGCTACTTTGCTCCAAGTAGACGAGCAGGAGCATATACTCTTGTTAATGATGCACCACATCGCCTCAGATGGTTGGTCAATTGGTATTCTTTGGCAGCAGTTAATAGCGCTTTATAAAGCTTTTTTGAGTAGTAAGCCTTCCCCCTTAGCAAAATTGCCCATTCAGTATGCGGATTTTGCTGTGTGGCAGCACCAATGGCTATCAGGTGAAGTACTTTCCAGCCAAATTAACTATTGGAAAACCCAGTTAGCAGGTGCTAATACTGTACTGGAATTACCTACCGACCGACCACGGCCACCAGTGCAAACTTACCAAGGAGCAGCCCAATCTCTGATGCTACCGCAGACTTTGAGTGCATCACTCACAGAACTCTCGCATCAGCAGGGTGTCACTCTATTCATGACATTGCTGGCAGCCTTTGGGACAATACTGCACCGCTACACTGGGCAAGAAGACATTCTTATCGGTTCTCCCATTGCCGGCCGTAATCGTTCTGAGATTGAAGGGTTAATTGGATTTTTTATTAACACCGTTGTTTTACGGACTGATTTTGCCGACAACCCTAGTTTTCGTTCAGTGCTAAATCGAGTTCGCCAGATGGCATTAGATGCTTACGCCCATCAAGATATGCCCTTTGAGAAGCTGGTAGAAGAACTGCAACCAGAGCGAGATACCAGTCGCAACCCACTATTTCAAGTGTGGTTTAATATGCTCAACTTAAGGGACATCCAACTGGAACTACCTGGAGTGGCTATTGAACCAGTCTCGATCCTAGAAACAGCTTCTAAGTTTGACTTAACCCTTTACGTTACAGAACAAAATCAAGGAATCCAACTTGATTTAGTTTACAACACCGATTTGTTTACTTCAGAACGGATGATGGAAATGCTCGATCAATTCCATCACTTGCTGAATCAAATTGTTGCTGCTCCAGAGAGAAAAATTAGTTTATATTCTCTGGTGACACCAAAAGCGCAACTTTTGCTGCCAGAACCAAGGGCGATTTTACCAGAACCACAGTACGAATTGACGACAACAATGTTTACCTCTTGGGTAAATCGTACCCCAGAACATTCATCACTTCGTCAAGGAATTCGCACTTGGAATTATGGGGAATTGGGCAAAACCGCTCAAACCTTAGCACAAGTTTTGTTATCTCACGGAGTAGAGCGGGGAGATGTGGTAGCCGTATATGGTACGCGCAGCTTTGGGCTGATTGCTAGTATGCTTGGCGTACTTTTGAGTGGCGGTGTGCTACTCACCCTCGATCCGAAACTTCCCAGCCAACGCCAGCGGCTGATGTTACAAGAAGCTAAAACTAAATACATATTATATATTGATGGTCGGCGTCCAGAAGACGAAAAGATAGGGGAGTCTTTAACTAGCATCTGTGTCAACCCAGACACAGGAGAAGCTATAAATTCCCAAAAGAGCATTGCAGCAGTAAATCTACCTGAAATCGCAGCTGACGATGCAGCTTATATTTTCTTTACTTCTGGCACTACTGGTGTCCCGAAAGGGGTGCTGGGGTGTCATAAAGGGTTAGCGCATTTTCTGAACTGGCAGCGACAGACCTTTGAAATTAATCAGCAAGACCGCATTGCTCAATTAACAGGTCTTTCTTTTGATGTCGTTCTTAGAGATATCTTTTTACCTTTAACTAGTGGTGCAACCCTATGCTTACCAGAAGAAGAGGATAACTTAGAACCTACGAAAATTCTGCGTTATTTAGAAAATGAGCAAATTTCTGTACTGCATACAGTTCCTTCGCTGGCACAATTATGGTTAGGGAATGTGCCGTCAGGAGTCTCTTTACGTAACTTACGCTGGTTATTCTTGGCTGGAGAACCTCTGAAAGAAACCCTTGTAGTTCGCTGGCGGGATGCTTTTCCTGAATCAGGTGAAATTATTAATCTCTACGGCCCGACAGAGACAACCTTGGCGAAATGTTATTACCGAGTACCTGTTGAGTGTAGCCCTGGTGTACAGCCAGTAGGATTACCGCTGCCGCAAACTCAAGCACTGGTTTTTACACCAAATCAACAACCATGCGGTATCGGTGAACCGGGCGAGATTGTAATCCGAACTCCATTCCGCAGTTTGGGTTACATCAATGCCCAGCAAGAAAACCGTTCTCGGTTTGTCAAGAATCCTTTTCGGAATGATCGCCAGGATTGGCTTTATTATACAGGCGATCGCGGATGCTATCGTCCAGATGGCTCTCTAGAAATTCTCGGCCGCCGAGATCATCAAGTCAAGATCCGGGGGATACGCATTGAACCAGGGGAAATTGAAACGGTGTTAGCCCAACACCCAGATGTACTCCAGACTGTAGTGATTGCTCGTGAAGACGTTCCTGGCGATCGACGTTTGGTGGCTTACATTATACCTAATCAAGACTCAGGAATTGCGATTACTGATATCCGGGGTTTCCTCTCGACAAAATTGCCACAGTACATGGTACCTTCGGCTTTTGTCGTGCTGGACACCATGCCCTTAACCCCCAACGGCAAGGTAGACCGCCGCGCTCTACCAGCACCAGACTTATCGAGGCAAGAGCCAGAAGATACCTTTGTTGCTCCTCGCAATGAAGTGGAACGTCAATTAACCCAGATTTGGGAACAAATTTTAGGTGTCCAGCCGATTGGTGTTAGGGATAACTTCTTCGAGCTAGGAGGACATTCAATCCTAGCAGTAAAACTATTTTGGCAAATTGAAAAGACATTTAATAAAAACCTGCCGCTTGCCATTCTTTTCCAGTCGGGGACTGTAGAGGCTCTAGCCAAAATAATCTCTCAAGAAGAAGATTTAACAACAAACTCGGTTTTAGTAAATACCTTAAATCAGTCAAAATCTAGCTGGTCATCCCTAGTAGAAATTCAACCCAACGGCTCCAAGCCACCTTTATTCTGTATTCATGGATTGGGTGGAGAAGTCTTATGTTTCCGTGAATTGGCATTGCATCTGGGGAAAGAACAACCATTTTACGGATTACAGCCACGAGGGCTAGATGAAAAACACCCTCTCCATACCCGCATTGAAGATATGGCAGCGCACTACATTCAAGAAATTCAAACCCTTCAACCTCATGGCCCTTATTTTCTCGGAGGTTATTCCTTTGGGGGTACAGTTGCCTTCGAGATGGCTCGGCAACTCCATGAGCAAGGCGAACAAATTGGCATTTTAGTTATGCTTGATAGTTGTCGTCTAGGTTATAGCTGGCAGTCGCCAGTTCTCAAGCGAGTTTTTTTGCATTTAAATAATATTGTTCAACAAGGGCCTAACTACCTTTGGCAAAAGGTTGTGAGATGGAGTTATTGGCGTAAGCAAGAATTACAAAATACATATAACCGTTACTTGGAAAACGTACTTCATGTACCTGAAACTGATAAGCATTTAAAGGTTATAGATACTAACACTCAAGCCCTGAATGACTATATTTTTTCACCTTACCTGGGTCGAGCTATTCTTTTGCGGACAGAGGATAAAAATCGGGACGAAGCTATAGGCATAGAATACGCTCCTCAATTTGGCTGGGACGAGTTAGTAGTTGGAGGATTAGATATCCATTATATTCCCGGATCTCACCTTGACATACTTAAAGAACCGCATGTACAAGTGTTAGCTGAAAAATTGAAAACTTGCTTAACTCAGGCGCAGTCTCAAATTGCAAAAAATTAATTTGAACTTTTCCGTTAGTTCACTTTCACACAACTCAGCACTGCTGGGTTGTTTTACCATTTCTTGGTCTAAACTTGAGAGAATAATAGAAAAATGCTTGCTAGTGGTAACTAGAGTGAGATAATTATTCTGTGGAACTGGAATATTGGTAAAAATCCAATAACCAAAAGACCTGACCGATTTAAGAATGCAATGAATATTGCTAGTGTCACAGATTGAACAGAGGAAATGATTGTGGCACTAAAAGCTGGAATGACTATCGTTGTTAGATTTTAAGTTGGTAAGCAATCGACAATCCACTGATGCTATATAGAAGATTTGGACGCACAGAATTACAGATGCCAGTGTTTTCCTGCGGTGGCATGAGATATCAGTTTAAATGGGAAGATGTTCCCAATCATGAAATTCCTGCTGATAACCAGGCGAATCTGGAAGCGACTATTAGAAGGGCAGTCGAGGTTGGAATTAATCATATTGAAACAGCCCGTGGTTATGGCACTTCTGAAATGCAATTGGGGAGAATATTGCCCAAGTTTCCCCGCGAAAAGTTAATTGTTCAGACAAAAATCAATCCAAAGGCAGATGCAAAAGAATTCCGGGAGACATTTGAACAATCTTTGAAAAATCTCCAGCTAGATTATGTTGACCTTTTAGGGTTGCACGGCATTAATCATCCTGAGTCGTTAGATGAAAGCATCCGTCCTGGCGGCTGTTTGGAAGTAGCGCAGCAGTTGCAAGCAGAGGGAAAAGTTAGATTTATTGGTTTTTCCACACACGGCTCGACAGATATAATCGTGCAGACAATTAATACCAATCAATTTGATTACGTGAACCTGCACTGGTACTACATTAATCAATGGAATTGGGCGGCAATCGAGGCAGCTAAACGCCACGATATGGGGGTGTTTATTATTAGCCCATCTAATAAAGGAGGTTTGTTATATGAGCCTCCCCAAAAATTAGTAAATCTTTGCGCCCCGTTGAGTCCAATGGTGTTTAATGATTTGTTTTGTTTGAGTCATCAAGAGGTACATACCCTGAGCTTGGGAGCAGCAAAACCACAAGATTTTGATGAACACCTGAAGACTTTAGAATTACTAGATCGAGCATCAGAAATTTTGCCGCCAATTTTAGCAAGGTTGGAAGAAGAAGCGATCGCTACTTTGGGAGAAGATTGGGTAAAATCCTGGGAAACAAATCTACCAACCTTTGACGAAACCCCTGGTGAGGTAAATATTCGGGTAATTTTGTGGCTGCGAAATTTAGCGATCGCCTACGATTTAGTAGACTACGCTAAAATGCGCTACAACCTGCTTGGCAATGGCGGACACTGGTTCCCCGGCAACAAAGCCGATCGGCTAGATGAATTAGACTTGCGGCAATGTCTCGCTCGTCATCCCTACGCTAATAAAATCCCCCAACTTTTGGAAAAAGCTCATCAGATGTTGGCAGGTAAAGAGGTAAAACGTCTATCTCGCACTTGATAAATTGCATAAATAGGGCATTGGCTATTATGGCGTATGGGAAATAGTAAACAATAATTATCAATGCCCAATGCCCAATACCCAATGCCCAATGCCCAATCCTAATCAGCTTTTTTCGTATCTGCTGATTTAACCGCCTTCGGTACGACTAGCACCTTATCAACGCGATTACCATCCATATCCATCACTTCAATTCGCATACTTTGCCATTCAAAATGATCTGCTGCGGCAGGAATACGACCTAAATGTGTGATCACAAAACCGCCTAATGTTTGATAACTGCCGCGTTCCTCAGATTCCCACTCTTCCATACCAAAAAGTTCCAAAAACTCCTCTACAGGCAACATCCCATCCAAAAGCCACGAACCATCTTCGCGTTGCACAGCTTGTGGTTGATCCTGTCCATCCGTTGAAGGAACATCACCCACGATTTCACTCATGATGTCGTTGAGAGTGACTAATCCTTGAATTACGCCGTATTCATCCACTACCAGCGCCATGTGAGTGATGGTTTGCTTGAATAATTCCAAAACTTTCAAGCCACGGGTGCTTTCTGGCACAAATACAGGCTGTCGCAATCCGATCGTTAAATCTAGTGGTTCCCCTCGGAAACTCCTGGCTAATAAGTCGGTGACAGGGATAACACCTAGCACATTGTCAAGTCCTCCCTGACAAACTGGATACCGAGAATAAGCACTATCAACCATTTTTTGGCGATTTTCTTCGGCAGAGTCGTCTAAGTCTAGCCAAACAATATCAGGACGGGGTGTCATTAAGTAACTAACAGGGCGATCGCCTAAACGAAAGACTCGCTCTACCATATCCTGTTCAGCTTCCTCAAAGGTTCCCGCCTCTGTGCCTTGCTCGATTAAGATTTTAATTTCTTCTTCGGTGACTTGCGGCTCAGTAGAAGCTGTAATTCCCAGCACTCGCAGGATCAAATCTGTCGAAGCACTTAACAGATATACCATTGGCGAAGCGATCGCCGATAAAGCACGCATTGGAATAGCTACAGTCGATGCAATTCTTTCTGGGTTGTTTAATGCCAGACGCTTTGGTACTAATTCGCCAACAATCAGTGACAAATAGGTAATGATCAAAACCACTACTCCAAAAGATATCGGTTCACTATAAGGTGCTAACAAAGGTACAAGTTTTACATAAACTGCCAGTCGGTTGGCAATTGTTGCTCCTCCAAAAGCACCAGTTAGGATACCGATCAGGGAAATACCCACTTGAACAGTTGACAGGAAATGATTTGGAGACTCCGCTAATTTCAATGCTGCCATTGCCTTGGCATCTCCTTGATTGGCAAGCTGCTGTAACCTTACTTTCCGTGCCGAGACAATCGCCATCTCAGACATAGAAAACACGCCATTGGCAATAATTAGCACCAAAATGATTAAAATTTCAAAAGTGATGGAGGACATGTTTAAAATTGCCGCTTATCAGAGCGAACGTAGCTCAATCCCTAGTATCTAGTATTAAAGGTGCTTCGATAAATACTTTGACTATATACAAAGTAGTAGTTATAGTTCTTAAGTTTATTAGTCACTGTGGATTATTCTTCCACTGAAGGAATAAGAAAGCTGTTAACACTTTTAAAATAGTTGACATAAACTGCCTCAAGATTTGCTGACCCACAAAGACTCCCATCGCTAGTAGTACTTATGTCATTTTCTTCTATTGTGCGTGCCTTAGGCCGATCGCCGCTCACCACTGAATTTATTTCTAAGCTGAATCGACAACAAGAATTGCGGTTAAATGGCATTCCCAGGCTGCCCAAGACTCTAGTAGCTTCGGCATTAGCGCAGTCTCAGGGCAAGGATTTGTTTGTGGTTTGCGCCACCCTAGAAGAAGCTGGACGCGTTTACGCACAACTGGAGGCAATGGGATGGCAAACAGTACATTTTTACCCCACCTCCGAGGCTTCTCCCTACGAACCTTTTGACCCGGAAACTGAAATGAGTTGGGGGCAAATGCAAGTATTGGCAGATTTACTCAAAAATCAAGAGTCATTAGTCATTAGTGAGTTGTCATTAGAAACAAACCAAAGACAAAGGACAAATGACATAGACGCTTCTGCGGCTTCCCGCAGGGTAGGACAAATGACAAATATGGCGATTGTGGCTACTCAAGGGGCGCTGCAACCTCATTTACCACCACCAGAAACTTTTGGGCAATTCTGTCTTACCCTGAAAAAAGGGATGGAATTAGACCTGAATAGCTTCAGTGAGAAAATAACTATTCTGGGGTACGAAAGAGTTCCTTTGGTGGAAATGGAAGGGCAATGGAGTCGGCGGGGCGATATTGTTGATGTGTTCCCAGTTTCCTCGGAATTTCCAGTCAGGTTGGAATGGTTTGGTGATGAAATCGAGCAAATGCGGGAATTTGACCCAGCAACCCAACGTTCCGCCCTCGACAAAGTTGACCAGATAATTCTTACTCCCACTAGCTTTACTCCTGTGGTGATGGCTGCACTGAAAAATAGTGCCCAGTTCCGAGTGCTGAGTGCTGAGTTAAATTCTGACGCAGAACTTAGCACTGCGAACTCATCAATGTTAGAGGGTAGCCGTCGCTTTTTGGGGTTAGCATTCGAGCAACCAGCATCTCTGCTAAACTACTTAGCAGAAAATACCTTGATTGCCATTGATGAGCCAGAACAGTGTCATGCTCATAGCGATCGCTGGGTGGAAAATGCCCAAGAACAATGGGGAATGGCGCATGGGGAAGAATCTACTCCTCTAAGATTGCCGAAAATGCACCGTTCGTTTGACGACTGTCTGGTTGATGTTGCCAAGTTTAAAACATTATATTTATCGGAACTGTCAGAGGAAAATAGTGGGATCAATCTTGCTAGCCGTCCTGTTCCAGCCACGCCACACCAGTTTGCTAAACTAGCTGAAACCATCCGTCAAGAACGCGATCGCAATTTCTCGATCTGGCTGCTTTCTGCTCAACCTTCGCGTTCTGTCTCACTGTTGCAAGAACATGATTGTCCGGCTCAGTTTATCCCAAATCCTCGCGACTACCAAGCGATAGATAAGCTGCAAATCAACCATATTCCTATAGCTCTAAAATATTCTGGGCTTGCAGAACTAGAAGGTTTTATCTTGCCTACGTACCGAATAGTAATCGTTACAGATCGGGAATTTTTTGGACAGCATTCCTTGGCGACTCCCGGCTATATCCGCAAGCGCCACAAAGCTACTTCTAAACAAGTCGATCCCAATAAGCTGCGTCCAGGTGATTATGTAGTTCACAGAAATCATGGTGTTGGCAAATTTGTCAAGCTGGAAAGTTTGACGATTAATGACGAAACCCGTGATTATTTGGTGGTGCAGTATGCTGATGGATTATTAAGAGTTGCGGCCGATCAAGTCGGTGCTTTATCCCGGTTCCGCGCCGGAGGTGATAAAGCACCGGAACTTAACAGGATGACCGGTAAAGCCTGGGAAAATACCAAAAATAAAGTCCGCAAAGCGATTAAAAAATTGGCGGTGGACTTGTTGAAACTGTATGCAGCGCGATCGCAACAACAAGGTTTTAGCTTTCCAGGTGATATGCCTTGGCAGGAAGAATTAGAAGATTCTTTCCCCTACCAACCCACAACGGATCAACTCAAAGCTGTACAAGATGTAAAACGCGACATGGAAAGCGATCGCCCAATGGATCGCTTAGTTTGTGGCGATGTCGGTTTCGGGAAGACGGAAGTGGCGATTCGTGCTGTTTTTAAAGCAGTCACCGCCGGTAAACAAGTGGCACTCCTTGCGCCAACTACTATTTTAACACAGCAGCATTACCATACACTCAAAGAACGTTTTGCTCCCTACCCGGTAAATGTCGGTTTGCTCAATCGTTTTCGGTCTGCTGAAGAACGCCGCGAGATTCAAAAGCGATTGGCAACAGGTGAATTAGATGTAGTAGTTGGTACACACCAACTTTTAGGTAAAGGTGTATCATTCAAGGATTTAGGGCTATTGGTAGTGGATGAAGAACAGCGATTCGGGGTAAACCAGAAAGAGAAAATTAAAAGCTTGAAAACTCAAGTGGACGTGCTAACCCTCTCCGCCACTCCTATTCCTCGGACTTTGTATATGTCCTTGTCGGGGATTCGGGAAATGAGTTTGATTACCACGCCACCTCCAACCAGACGACCAATTAAAACCCATCTATCACCAATAAATTCCGAAAGTATCCGCACTGCGATTCGTCAAGAATTAGACAGAGGTGGGCAGGTGTTTTATGTAGTTCCACGAGTAGATGGCATTGAAGAGACAACAGCCAATTTACGAGAAGTGATACCGGGAGCTAGGTTTGCGATCGCTCACGGTCAAATGGATGAAAGCGAGTTAGAATCAACCATGCTCACCTTCAGTAATGGCGATGCAGATATCCTCGTTTGTACAACAATTATTGAATCTGGCTTAGATATTCCGCGAGTCAACACCATTTTGATTGAAGATGCTCACCGCTTTGGATTGGCACAGTTGTATCAATTACGCGGTCGTGTGGGACGTGCAGGGATACAAGCTCATGCTTGGTTATTTTATCCGAAGCAACGGGCATTATCTGATGCGGCACGGCAACGATTACGAGCGATTCAGGAATTTACTCAGCTAGGTTCTGGGTATCAGCTAGCAATGCGCGACATGGAAATCAGAGGCGTGGGTAACTTGCTAGGTGCAGAACAATCCGGTCAAATGGATGCCATCGGCTTTGATTTATACATGGAAATGCTAGAAGAAGCAATTCGGGAAATCCGAGGACAAGAAATTCCGAAAGTGGAGGATACCCAGATTGACCTTAACCTGACGGCGTTTATCCCAGCAGATTATATTACCGATTTGGATCAAAAGATGAGTGCATATCGGGCGGTGGCGACAGCTAAATCTAAATCAGAATTAAAACAGATTGCAGCTGAGTGGAGCGATCGCTATGGTAGTTTACCAGTCCCTGCAAATCAACTTTTGCGAGTCATGGAACTCAAACAGCTAGCAAAAAAACTCGGATTTAGCCGGATTAAACCAGAACAAAAGCAGCACGTTGTTTTAGAAACGCCGATGGAAGAACCCGCTTGGAATTTGTTGGCGGCGAATTTACCAGACAATCTCAAAACGCGTTTTGTGTATTCTCCTGGTAAGGTGACTGTGCGAGGGTTAGGAGTTTTTAAAGCGGATCAACAATTGCAGAATTTGATTGATGCTTTCGGGAGAATGCAAGGTGCGATTCCAGAGGTGGCTATTGTTTGATCGGTGTTTCCGTCTGATAAATAGTTTAGACCTCTAAATCCCAGTAGGGATATGATTTAAAGGTTAATGTTAAAGTGTTATCACTCAAAGATAGGGGATAATTGCTAAAAGAATACGGCAATGAAAATTAAAGTCAAAAATCTTGGTGCTTTAAAGCAAGCCGAATTCACACTTGGCGACCTGACAATAATTTGTGGCTACAATAATACGGGCAAGACCTACGCTACTTATGCGTTGTTTGGCTTTTTGTCTACTTGGCGACGAATATTTACGATCCAAATCAACGCCGATAAGATTAAGCAGCTCCTTGCGAACGGCGTAATTCGTCTTGATATACAAGACTATATTAAAAAATCCGACCAGATTGTGAATGAAGGTTGTCAGGCATATACCCAAGAATTACCGAAGATTTTTGCAGCACCGGCAGAACGATTTAAAACAACAGACTTTCAGGTAAGTCTAGACATCCAAAATATTAGTTTAGCAGCCAGATTTAATCGGGAAATTGGCTCTGGCGAGGCATCACTTTTCTCCATTACCAAAAGCGAAGGAAGCAAAGAATTAGTTGTAACTTTGCTTGTTGAGAAAGAAAAGGTAAAAATCCCCCGCGACATCCTTAAGCGCATCATTGCCGACGCACTAAAAGATATTATTTTTGATCAGTTTCTTCCTAACCCTTTTATCGCTAGTGCAGAACGAACTGGTGCTGCCATTTTTCGCAAAGAGTTGAATTTTGCCCGTAATCGCTTGCTTGAAGAAATGGGTCAGGCTGATAAAAATATCAATCCAAGAGAGCTTTTATTTAAGGTATACCAGGATTATCCGCTCCCAGTAGAAAAAAATGTGGATTTTACGCGGGAGTTTGAGACAATTTTCCAAAAAAGCAGTTTCATTGCTGAGAACCATCCTGATGTACTAGCTGATTTCGCCGACATCATTGGTGGTAAATATACAGTCACCCGTAATGATGAACTTTATTATGAGCCAAAGGGTCAACGGATAAAGCTTTCTATCGATGAAAGTTCTAGCGCCGTGCGTTCTCTACTACATATCGGCTTTTATTTGAGACATGAAGCCCAGGTTGGTGATTTGCTGATAGTGGATGAACCTGAGATGAACCTACACCCCGATAACCAGCGCCGTATCGCACGGCTATTTGCCCAACTGGTAAACCTCGGCATTAAGGTTTTTATCACAACCCAAAGTGATTACATTATCAAAGAACTAAATACACTGATCATGCTAAATCACGATAAACCTCATCTCAAGCAAATTGCTGAAGAAGAAGGTTATCGGCAAGAGGAACTGATCTCTCCTGAAAAAATCAAAGTCTATATCGCCCAAGTTGCATCGATAATATTAGAGGGCAAAAAGAGAAGAACTAGATGCCAGACCCTGACACCAGCAAATATCGACCCAGAACTGGGTATTGAAGCTCGCAGTTTTGATACAACCATTGAAACGATGAACCGGATTCAGGAAGCGATTGTCTGGGGTGAGGAGTAATGTCTGATATTGCTATCCTCAAAGAAATGATCAACGAAACCGCTACAGTAGCATTGGAAAATGATCGCTATGGCAAAAATAAGGTAACACTCAGAGAGCCTCCACCCGCCAATTACGATGTAACTATTTATGGGATGCCTGATGATGATGAGGTCATAATCATCAATGCAGATAAATTTAAGTCGCCGGATACAGTTTTTAAAGGAAACCGTGGTGAATGCAAACGTGCGGATTTTGTCATTGTTACTGATACTGGTAAGAAAAAAGTCATCCTCTGTATTGAGATGAAGGCAGGGAAAGGAGGATCGCACACAGAAATTATTGAACAACTTAAAGGAGCGCAGTGTTTTGTTGCCTACTGTCGGGAAATTGGTCAATCCTTTTGGAAGGAGCAAAATTTTCTCAAGGATTATGAATGTCGTTTCGTCAGCATTAAGAACATCAAAATACCCAAAAAGATAACACGCATTGACCCTACTCATGACTCTATCTCAAATATAAAGATCCTAAAGAAAAGCGGCTCGTCTTTTCAATTTAATGATTTAGTCCAAGGTCAAAGATAAGAACATTGGATAAGGACTTTTCTGATTTGACCAAACTAGTTTGAGTAGCCGGAGTTAAGAGGAAATCGTTATGGTTATTAACATATTCTCACAAACTAGCTCAACAAGTTTATGAAAATCAGAGCAATCATTCATCCAGCAGAAGAAGGTGGCTATTGGGCAGAGGTTTCCGCGCTTCCTGGTTGTATTACCGAAGGAGACACTATAGAAGAGGTAATGGCTAATTTAAAAGATGCTATTGAAGGTTGGCTTGAAGTTGCCAACAGTCGTAATGCAATTGAGTCAACAGATCGAGTTGTTGAAATTGCTGTATGAAATCGATTTGTGGCAAGCAACTTTGTAAAATTGTGGAGCAAAAAGGTTGGGTTTTGCAAAGAATTACTGGCAGTCATCATATTTATGAAAACCCCGAACTATAAAAAATCCTGTCAATTCCTGTTCACCGCAATCAAGATTTGAAAGTTGGAACCTTGAAAGCCTTGATGAAAATAGCCCAGCTATCTGAGAAAGATTTACTTTAATTTCAAATTACTACTCTGATTCATCCACTAACTTGCTTGGTTCACCAGGGTAAAAATCATAATCCACAATCTCTGACAAACTGTAAGGACACTCTACCGGAAAAGTACGCTTGGGCAAATCTGTTTCTCCAATAGCCAATTCGACACCTTTAAGGTAGGCTTTGCGAAGTGCTTTTTCAAGGTAGGGCTTTAGGCTAGGATTATCTTCGAGCAGTTCAGCAATATCTAAGCGTTGAATACGAACTGTTGCTAACCAGCTACGGCTACGACGCCCTGACTGGTACTGCCATTTTAGTAAATGTCCAATCAACACACTCAGATGGTTTCGTAGTTCTTGACGTTGCTGTTTACCCAAAGATTGAATCTCCTCAATCAGATTTTGCAGATCAATCTGACTCCACTGCTCATTACGAAGTAAAGTTACTTGTTCCTGTGTCCAAGCGTAAAAATCAGTTTCGTAGAGGCTTGGTGAAAGCATTGTTATCTTTGGGTTTGTTTCAGGTACACCCATTAGGTTAGTTCAACCTCAACGTCTTTGCTTTTATTGTAGAACTGTCTCAAACTCTCTTAGTGCTATTGAGAGAGATTGCTTGCTCGTATTCAAAGCCTACTACTTCGGCTATGGAGCGATCGCACCCTAACCACCCCTACAGAGTGCAAGCAGAGATAATTTATAGTATGACTTTCGTAAAGATTAACAGCTATGACAGAGCTACTTGAACAAGCGATCGCCAAACTAAAAAATTTGTCTGCCAATGAACAAGATGCGATCGCGGCGATGATTTTAGAAGAACTAGAAGATGAACGCCATTGGGATGAAACTTTTGCCCGTTCTCCAGACATACTTGCCAAACTTGCAGCCGAGGCAATGGCTGAATACCGTGCAGGTAAAACCCAAGAGTTAGACCCAGATACATTGTGAAATCACGTATAACCGTTCAGTTTCGTCAAGGCTTTGGCGATCTACCTGAGCAAGCTCAAGAGCAAACGCGTGAGGCATACCGCCTCTTCAAACAAGATCCGAGCCATCCAAGCTTGCGCTTCAAAAAAGTACATCCAGAACTACCGATTTATTCAGCACGGATTAGCAAAAATTATCGAGCGGTTGGACAGTTAGATGGAGATACTGTTATTTGGTTTTGGCTTGGTTCACACGCAGAGTATAATAAGTTGCTCTCTCAGTTGTAGCGATACAGTGCGATCGCATACTCCATTTTGATCAAAAGATGAGCGCTTACCGTGAAGATGATTTATAAATATTCAAAAAATACTTCAGGTACTAATCGTAACTCCCCAGATTTCAAGCGAGATATATCTATCCATAAAGCTCTATGTTTATGATGTGGCGATTCTGAAAAAACTAAACTTTCCAGTTGATAAAATTTGGAATCAACAAAATCGCATTGATAAAGCTGAATAATTTCATGACCTTGCCTACCATTAAATGTAAACAGGTTCTCTATACAACCAAGATATTTAATATTCGTTAAGTCTGCCTGAATTTCCTCTTGAAACTCTCGTTCTAAGGCGGCGTGGCTGGTTTCACCAAAATCAACACCACCGCCTAAAGCCCGATAAAATGTTTCTTGTTTTACGGGATCGTAGCCTTCAGAAAGAAATATGCGCTCGCCATTTCGAATTAACCCCAAGGCTATTACCCGAATTTCACCAGCTTTATTCATTTTTGTAACTAATTATCATAAATAGACTGAGGACGACTTTCGCTATCCTCAATAGGCCAATCTGGATTTTCACCACCGATGTATAATTCTTCAATGGTGACATATTCCTGACTTAGCTGCGTGAGAGCGTTGATTAAAATATCCAATGCGATCGCATCACTGGTTCCTAAGTCAAACCAACAACGTCCCCACTGCCCCTCATATTCAAACTCACCAATGTTGTGCATCAGTGCTAGCAGGCTTTTGTCATAGCCTTGTTCATCATAATTCATATAGCTGATATCGAGTCCAGTGTCCTGCACCTGGAGATTTTCTGCATTAAATGCACCCAATTTACCTAGATAAAACCAGGAATTGAAAACTTCTTCTACATACTGTTTTTCACGCGCAGAAGGATTTGTGCTGAATTTTAGCCAAATCCACACATCAAAAGGATTGATTTCGCGGAACTGAATCTCCATGTTGGTCTAGTATCTCAATTACTCTTCTGCAAATAAGCATATCAAAGTAGGGCATGGGGAATGGGGCATAGGGGATAGAAAAAAACTTAATCGCCAATGCCCAATTACCCAGGATTATTAAGGCTAACAGCACTTCTGCGTTCGCGCTCAATTTGTTTGACTAAATCGCCTGGGAGTTGAGATTTTTTAGTCAATGCTTTGTCAAAATTAGCGATCGCTTCCTGGATCATCTGCTGGCTTTTTTCTCTTTGCCCCAGTTGTTTCAGTATTTGGGCTTTAAGATAATAAATTTCTGGATTATCGGATGTCGTTTTGATCGCGCGGTTGACATACTCTAGCGCCTGTGGATACCGTTTTAAATCCCGGTAAGCAAGAGCAATACCCCGATCTACTAAATACCCAGGAGCAGCATTTTGTTCTAAGCGTCCAATTGCCTGATCTGGGCTAGCAAAAGGCAAATTAACCGCCAACAATAAATCCATATAACCCTTGATTAAATTCAGTTCTGGATCGTTGGCAGAAATTGCTTCGGCTTTGTCTAAATATTCATAAACTTGCCGCAACCGACTAAAGGCTTGCGGCACACCGTTGACTGTACCCTCACGGGTGATAACTACTGCACCTTCTAAAAAATGACCAACAGCAATGTATAAATTACCACGTAATGGATCGCTAGAAATCAGTTTTTGTCCAGCTTCTAGAGTTTTTTGGCTGTAGGTATCTAGTTTAGCCCAATCCTTATTTCCGTATGCTAAAGATGCGCTCATGGCATAAGCTAAAGGTTCATTTGGCTCTTTGGATAGTGCTTGTTCCAGATAACGCTGTGCTGCTGGATAGTTGCCCTGTTGGAAAATTGCTTTAAAAGCCGCTTCTGTTTGGTCGCCAATTTGATGAGGTTCGCTCTTGCGAAACGGATCGCCAGCCAGAGAGGGATTTACCCACAGATTAAGTGCGATTGCCCAAGGGGCAACGCCAAAGGCGATCGCAGCTGCAAAAGCAGTCTGAGCAAAGGTAATGAGTTGAGCAGACGCTACTAATTGAGGCAAAGAAAACCTTTTAGTCATTTTAACCCTCAGAATAATTGCGGTTGAAATAGTTGTATGTGTTACTTAGAATGCAAAAATGGTTAATTTCAACTTGCCTTTGCTTCAACCAAAATTTTCTTATATATTGGTAATCTTTCCATATTTCCAGGCTTGCTCTAGCCGTTATTTCAGGCTTAGTCTGCCACAATGGAGAAAAAGTGGATAATTCTTGCTGCTAAATTAAGGTGTTAATCCAGGTAATGCGCTGTAAATTTTTTTCTAGAATTTTCCAGACACTCTCAGTGTAGCTAATCAGTAATTTGCTGACTTTTTGGTAATCTTAACAAATGCTTTATCTCCGAAATGTAAATTATCATCCCACAGCGTGCCCAACAGCGATTCTCAAATCGATCAATTTAGAATTAGCACCCCAGCAGCTAGGTCTGATTATTGGCCCGAGTGGTTCGGGTAAAAGTACCTTACTAGAAATTTTGTCAGGACTAGCCGAACCCACTACTGGCGCTCTCTTCTGGCGGGAACAAGAACTGATAGCCGAACAGCTACAACAATTAGCTGGGTTAGTATTTCAGTTTCCAGAGCGGCACTTTTGCGGTGGTTCGATTTTAGAAGAATTGCGTTTAGGACATCCTGAGTTAGGGTCAGAACGAGTCAGACAGGCGCTCAGTGAAGTGGGATTAGAGCATTTATCGCTTTCATCTGCCCCTTATGCTTTGAGTGGTGGTCAGCAACGACGTTTAGCTTTGGCAGTCCAATTAATTCGCCAGCCAAATTTGCTGTTATTGGATGAACCCACAGCTGGTTTAGATTGGTCAATGCGTCGGCAACTGGTAAATTTATTAGCGAAACTCAAACAAGATTGGACATTGTTAATTGTGACACACGATGCTGGGGATCTGTTAGCGATCGCAGACCGTTGCTGGACACTCAACCACGGCGAACTAGAATCAGTAGACCCAAAGACACTAGAATCCAAAGTTAAAGAACCTTTACCAATTGTGTAAGAAAAGAGCAGAGGAGCAGAGGAGCAGGGGAGCAGAGGAGAAGTTGCAATCAGTTTTTCTCCTTTGCACCTCTTCCTCTTATGGCCCATGACAAATGACAAATGACAAATGACAAATGACAAATGACAAATGACAAACCTATTGCCTGAGATGGCAGAAATCTGGCAGAAAACTCTCAATTGGCAACCAACTCTTCAACAACAAGCGCAATTTCAAAAGCTTTATGAGTTAATCCTAGAAGGTAATCGCCAACAAAATTTAACTCGGATCGTTGAACCCCAAGAGTTTTGGGAAAAACATCTCTGGGATTCTCTGCGAGGAATTGCACCTCTGTTATCAGCAAATTTCTCCCCTACTTCCCCTAGTATCATCGATATTGGTACAGGTGCAGGTTTTCCAGGTATTCCAGTGACAATTACTGTACCTAATTGCACAATTACTCTTCTCGATTCCACTCGGAAAAAAATTACTTTTCTCGACAATATATTAACTGAACTAGCCCTGACCAATGCCAAAACTCTTGTTGGTAGGGCTGAAGAAATAGGTCAGCACCGCCAACATCGACTAGCTTATGATATTGCATTGATCCGTGCTGTAGGGGCAGCCTCTGTCTGTGCAGAATATACCCTACCACTGCTCAAACAGGGAGGTTTAGCTATAATTTATCGCGGTAATTGGACAGAGGATGAAACAGCTGCTTTAAAGAATGCTGTGAACCTGTTAGGTGGAGTTATTGAATCAATCGAACAATTTACAACACCCTTGAGTCACAGCATCCGGCACTGTGTTTATTTGCGTAAGGTAGCTATCACACCGGTTGAGTTTCCTCGTGCTATTGGTGTACCTACTCAAAAGCCTCTTTGACTAATTCGTAATTAGAAAGAGTACCATATCCGCCTGATTGTAACTACGAATTATTTTGATAAGTGGAAGATAATTTTTTTATTTTTCTATCTATCCATTTATCCCAATGCTTAAGCTAATTTACTTGCTGTTGCAAACCGCTTGTTAATCTCATCCCAATTAACCACGTTCCACCAAGCATCTAAATAATCAGCGCGGCGATTCTGGTAATTGAGATAATATGCATGTTCCCATACATCATTACCCAGGATGGGATATTTACCTGCACTTAAGGGAGTATCTTGGTTAGCTGTAGTTGTCACTTCTAACTTGCCACCTTTGTTACGTACTAGCCAAACCCAACCACTACCAAAACGACCAGCACCAGCTTCGTTAAACTGTTTTTTGAACGCTGCAAAAGAACCAAAACTTTGATTAATTGCGGAGGCGATATTTCCTGTTGGTTCTCCCCCACCTTTTGGCTTCATAATTTGCCAGAACATTGAGTGGTTCACATGACCACCGCCATTATTGCGTACTGTTCTACGAATATCTTGTGGCACATTATCAAGTTTTTGCAACAGTTCTTCAACAGTTTTACCTTTGAGTTCTGGATGTTTTTCTAAGGCTGCATTCAGGTTTTTCACATAAGTTGCATGATGTTTATCGTGGTGAAATTGCATCGTTTTGGCATCGATATGTGGTTCCAGTGCTTCGTAGGCATAAGGTAAAGGCGGTAGTTGGATAGCACCTGTTGTATTTGCTGTTATATTGGGTGCTGTATTTGCTGTTGTATTTGGTGTTGCAGTATTTCCATTAGGAGATTTCTCTGCCAATGCACAAGCATCTAATGCAAAAGTACCAGCACCTGCTGTGAGTAAAAACAAGAAATGGCGACGATTAATAGTCATATAAGTTTTGGCAGCTAATCATGAAGTCTCTATTGCAGTTTTTATTTTCTTAGATTCTGGCTACAAAAAATTAGAATTTAGCGATTATTTTTGGCAGTTTAAGAAACTCTTTATAAGATTCTGTCCCCAGTTTTGGGATCGAATACAAACAACTGATTTAAATCGATCTCTAGAGAAAGGCGATCGCCTGGACGAAGACGCACATCAGAGCCTACCTGAATATTCAACATCACCGCCGAACCAGGTAAGCCAGCACGAATCAAAGTTTCCCTTCCCAAAGGCTCCACCACCTTAACTTCCACAATCAGCTGACCCTCATTTACTTCTTGGCGCTCTTCTCTACGAGAGGCTGCGCCAAGGCGACTTGGTGAATCAGCGCTGTAGGCGACTGTGAACCCGGAGGGCGGTTCGTTAATAAAAATATGCTCTGGACGAATCCCCAAATCATAACTGTGTCCCTGACGCAACTGTAATTTTTTCACAACTGCTGGAATTGCTAATAACTGCCCACTCACATCAAAACCATTACTTTCATAGATTGCAGGCAAAATATTCATTGGTGGGCTACCTAAAAAAGTTGCCACCATCTGATTAGCAGGATTTGCATAAATAGTTTGCGGATCGCCGATTTGTTGAATCCGTCCGCGATTTAGCACGACAATTTTATCAGCTAAAGTCATGGCTTCAACTTGATCGTGGGTGACGTAAATAGTTGTAATGCCTAATTGTTGATGTAGCTGTTTTAATTCAGCCCTGGTATCATCGCGCAATTGGGCATCTAAATTAGATAAAGGTTCATCGAGTAAAAATACTTGGGGTTCACGAGCGATCGCTCTCCCTAATGCTACCCGTTGTTGCTGTCCACCGGAAAGTTGTTTGGGCTTGCGATCCAGCAAGTGATCCAGAGAAAGCGATCGCGCCACATTCATCACTCGTTCTTGAATGATTTTTCGGTCAACCTTCCGCATTTCTAAGCCAAAGCCGATGTTTTGCGCCACACTCATGTGAGGATAGAGAGCGTAGTTTTGAAACACCATCGCCACATCTCGTTGTCTGGCTGGGATATTATTTACCAAGCGATCGCCAATAAAGAGTTGGCCAGATGTAGCGGTTTCTAAACCTGCGATCGTTCGCAAAATTGTAGACTTACCACAACCCGATGGCCCGACTAAAACCCAAAATTCGCCATTAGGAATTTCAAAGGTAATATCCTCAATAGCGGTAACGTTATTGAATCTACGCTTAATATCTTCTAGACGAACATTTGCCATTATCTAATTTGAGATTGTGCATTTGGAATTGGTAGAAAACTTCCTAACTCTATCATTCAAGCAATGCTATCAACTCTTCCTTCGTCAGTTCAGCATCGCGTAGTATTTTGCGTAGTAATCCTTTAGCTATTGTTTTGCCAGCATGAACAGGAATAGTTACTAAGCGTCCATCTCATGTTCCATTTGTACATGAGAGCCTTTTTGACGCACCGCCTGAAATCCTATTTGTTCAAGAGCGTGAATAACTGTTTTACCTGTTAAAGCTGGTAAGTTTGGCATTAAATTACTACCTTTTGAATACCTATAAATTCCGGTATTTGTTCATCACTTTTTGTTTCTAAACAAAGTTCAATTACTTCTTTCATATTAACCATCAACTCATCAATTGTTTCTCCCTGACTGTAACAGGCTTTTAGCTGAGGAACTTCTCCGACATAGTAGCCATCTTCATCTCGTTCAATGATGACGTAGAATTCTCGGTTCGTGGGATTAATCATAATTTATTTGTACGTAGGCTCAAAATCATTTTTCTGGATTCTTCAACCAAGCAGGGTGAGAAAGTAAAGAAGCAAAAACTCGTACTCCCCGAAGTTGATTAGAAAGAGGTAAGTGACCTCTAGGCGCATTCAAATCCCAAGTAAACTCGTTAGGGTATCGCGTCCAGGTATTACCTGCTTTCCAGCCAATTTTCGGCCAGAAATTCTCCCAGTTTTTACCCAAACTTAACCAGATTTCTCGCTGCACTGAAAAGCCAAATTTCCCTTCTGAGTGGACTAACCAAAGGTTGTTAATGGTTTGCAAGTCAACAGCCGAGGTATTTTCTACCTCAGTAAAGTACAACCATTTTCGTTGTACAGCCGTTGGCCCTGATAGTTCGCACATTTTTTCGATGGTGACGCGATCGGCTGCTTGGAAGTCTTGAACAGCAAGTAGCTGTTGCAAAGAATTGTAATTAATCCCGCACTCTGATTTTAGAGGTACAATTCCCTCAGGAAAAGAAGAGCGCAGAAATTCTTTGGCTTGAGGTGCATCAGAGTTGTATAGGACTTGGTAAGCTTTGCCATCAACCCAAGTCGCTGGGTTTTCACGTCGTTTCAGTAAAAATTCCATCAACACGTCTAATCCCTCATTACCCAACTCAGCTAACTGTGGGATTATCTGTTGTTGGACTTTTTCAGACCCAGCGATTAACGGTTGTCGGAGGGAGTCGATGTCATTTGCAGGGCCTGATAAAATCATTGGGTCTGTCATGCCATTCTTGTGTTAACGGTCAGTGAAAGAGCGGTAAGCTATCGGGCATTCTCTAAAGTGAAACACTGATAGCGAAAAGTAGTTTACTATTTTTGATCGTACAAAATTGCGATCGCTTCACTGAAATCTCACACTTAATCCCCAAATAATGTACAAGGGGAATAGGGGGAAAATCTGTGCCTTATGGCTTGGCGAACAAAAGACATAGCAAAATATACAAGCCTGCTACATAAGATTTTTTGAATAGCAGCGTATCGATTAGGAGTGTGTGAACGATGTACGAAAAGATTACCCCCCCCGCAGCCGGAGCAAAAATCACCTTCAAAAATGGTGAACCAATCGTACCGGACAATCCAATTATCCCCTTTATTCGTGGCGACGGCACAGGTATAGATATCTGGCCTGCTACGCAAAAGGTGCTAGATGCTGCGGTAGCCAAAGCATATAAGGGTCAGCGTCAAATTAGTTGGTTTAAGGTTTACGCTGGGGACGAAGCTTGTGATTTATACGGAACTTACCAGTATTTACCTCAAGACACTCTAACAGCAATTGAAGAATATGGTGTAGCGATTAAAGGGCCTTTGACTACTCCCATTGGGGGAGGGATTCGTTCTTTAAATGTGGCATTACGGCAAATTTTTGACTTGTATGCTTGCGTGCGTCCTTGCCGTTACTATGCAGGTACGCCCTCACCACACAAAAATCCCGAAAAGCTGGATGTAATTGTTTATCGGGAAAATACAGAAGATATTTATTTAGGCATTGAGTGGCGACAAGGTAGCGAAATCGGCGATCGCTTAATTAAAATTCTCAATGAAGAACTGATCCCCGCCACCCCAGAACACGGGAAAAAACGCATTCCTCTTGATTCTGGTATTGGCATCAAACCCATCAGCAAAACTGGTTCCCAACGCCTAGTTAGACGTGCCATCAAACACGCCTTGCTATTGCCCAAACACAAGCAACAAGTGACTTTGGTGCATAAAGGCAACATCATGAAGTACACCGAAGGGGCTTTCCGCGATTGGGGTTATGAACTAGCAACCAGCGAATTTCGCCAAGAAACTGTCACCGAACGGGAATCTTGGATTTTGAGTAACAAGGAGAAAAATCCGAATATTTCCTTAGAAGAAAACGCCCACGAGATCGATCCTGGGTTTGATAGTCTCACCGAAGAGAAGAAAGCGCAAATTGTCAAGGAAGTTGAAACTGTTCTTAACTCAATCTGGGCAAGCCACGGCGATGGTAAATGGAAAGAGAAAGTTTTGGTGAATGACCGGATTGCTGATAGTATTTTTCAACAAATCCAAACCAGACCGGATGAGTATTCGATTTTGGCGACGATGAACTTGAACGGCGATTATTTATCTGATGCCGCCGCTGCGATTGTTGGAGGATTGGGAATGGGGCCAGGGGCAAATATTGGTGATTCTAGTGCAATATTTGAGGCTACCCACGGCACTGCACCCAAACACGCCGGCTTAGATCGGATTAATCCTGGTTCAGTGATTTTGTCTGGTGTGATGATGCTGGAATTTATGGGTTGGCAAGAAGCCGCAGACCTAGTTAAGAAAGGTTTAAGCGATGCGATCGCCAGTAGTCAGGTGACTTACGATTTAGCCCGGTTGCTAGAACCACCAGTTGAACCCTTAAAATGTTCTGAATTTGCCGAAGCAATTATTCAACATTTTGGTTAATTCTATTAGGGTTAATTAGTCACAAGTCGAATTACCCCATCCTAACCCTCCCCGTATGTATTGGGGAGGGAACTAGATTTCTTGTTTCCCCCCTTTACAAGCTACAGTGTACACACAAATCGGAAATAGTAGTCTGTATTGGAATAATTGACGAGTCCATTCTTTGTAGAGACGGCGATTTATCGCGTCTCTAACGTGTTAGTTTTTCAGACGCAATAAATCGCGTCTCTACATGAGGGCTTTCTGGCTTATCCAAGCGTATTGGGATAAAACTAAAACTGGATCTGACTTGTGTGTACACCGTAGCCTTTACAAGGGGGGATTAAGGAGGGTTAGAGGGGATCGACAAATATTTAATACTTCTCAGACATCCTCTGATAAATCAACCATTTTAAAAAAACGAAATAGCATTTTATTTGCAAAAAACACCAAAATCAGAAAGCAAACTGGGGTTTGAGTAAGTCAAATGGCATTTTGAGAAAGCAAAAGCTTATTTTACTTGCGGAAAACACCGAAATGAGTAAGTCAAATGGCATTTTGAGTAAGTCAAAGCTCCTTTTACTTGCGGAAAACACCAAAATGAGAAAGCAAACTGGGGTTTGAGTAAGTAAAAGCTTATTTTACTTGCGGAAAACACCAAAATGAGAAAGCAAACTGGGGTTTGAGTAAGTCAAAGCTTATTTTGAGAAAGTAATTGCGGATTTTGCTTATTGAATTTAGTCAAAATATGAAGTTTAGATAAAATTATTGACAAAATTGCTGAGAAATTTTGAGCCGTCAGATTTCAATACGGTTCAGATAAGATTTTTTGATGACACGCCGCTAATCCCAAAGACGCGATAAATCGCCGTCTTTACAAGAATCAGTCCTTTGTAGAGACGGCGATTTATCGCGTCTCTTGCCTTAACCGAACCGTATTGCGTCAGATTTTAAAGTAGTCAAAAAACAAAGTCTCCGGCTTTTCTAAAAAGTCGGAGATTTTTTTGGGGCAATCCCCTATGAAGTTTCCGTTATTCGGATTTGGGGTTATCGAGAACTTGGCGCAAGTTCTCCATTAATTCGGATTTAACCCAACCGATAATTGCTTTAACTGTGATTTCGCTAATTTATCAGGTGCGATCGCTCCATTCTCTGTAATGATGGCTGTAATCAACTCTGCCGGAGTCACATCAAAAGCTGGGTTGTAAAAATCTACACCCACAGGTGTGAGAATGGTATCGCCAACTTGATAAATTTCTGTTGGTTCGCGTTCTTCAATGGGAATTTGGCTGCCATCGGCTAATTCAAAATCAACAGTGGAAAGGGGTGCAGCTACAAAGAAGGGGATATTATGTGCTTTAGCTGCGATCGCAACACTATATGTACCAATTTTATTAGCAGTGTCACCATTAGCAGCAATGCGATCGGCACCCACAACTACAGCATGAATCAAACCCTGTTTCATGCAATGGGCTGCCATATTATCAGTAATTAATGTCACTGGAATACCTTCTTGCACGCATTCCCAAGTGGTGAGTTTTGCGCCTTGCAAACGGGGACGGGTTTCGTCGGCAAATAAACGTTCTAAACGTCCTTCCCTCCATGCAGAACGCACAACCCCCAAGGCTGTGCCATAACCAGCTGTAGCTAATGCCCCAGCGTTACAGTGGGTAAGCAGCCTCAGCTTTCCTGGGGTAGTGGGCAAGACTGCCAAACCATTGTCGCCAATCGCCTGACAGGTTTGTAAATCCTCAGTATTAATCGCTTGGGCTGTTTGGAAAAGGGTTTGCTTAATCTCTTCTACTGTTCCCAGCGTTTCGTAGGCGGCTTTCAGCATCCGGCTGATTGCCCAAAATAAATTTACCGCCGTCGGACGAGTCGAACGCAACAACTGGGCTACTTTATCTAAGTGTTGCAGAAATTCGTGGCGATCGCTTGTTTTAATTTCCCTTGCACCAAGATACATTCCATAAGCCGCAGCCACACCAATTGCTGGCGCACCTCGCACAATCATAGTTTTAATCGCCCGCGCCATATCTTCACTGCGGTGAATTTCCACAAATGTATATTCGTTGGGTAAGCGAGTTTGGTCAATTAGTGACACTGAGTCGTTGTGCCAAATAACGGGATAAACCTGGTTTGTCGAAGGTGTCATAAAAAAAGGTAGTTAGTAGATGGGCATTCAATACTTAAATGATGCAACAGATTTGCCAGAAATATCTTAGCTTTACTTCAGTATTTAACAAAAGAAATTTTTGCGATCGGATTTTATTTTTACTCCAATATTGTTCGCAAATGTAGCTTGCTTCCAGAACCGTATCCGATGGAATTGGAATGACAACACCTGAAAAAAGATGATTATCAGGAAAACTTTTGACGATGAGCTAGAACATTTCTATGCCGTAACTGATGGTGTTCAACCTAGAGAGTAAACAAGAGACTACAGTAAAGAACGTGTCCAACTTAACTACAATTGCTATGTTTAACTTTTCGTTACATAACGATTAGTTTTCCCGCCTACTTACTAGTAATGTCGCGATCGCCAGAATTTTTCATCAATTGACGCCGCGATCGCCTTAAGCCTTAATAAATCTTCTTCTACTTAAAATTTAATTTATTTTCTGCTTAACTGTCTTAACTGTCCTTGCATTGTCATTACGAAAGTGAGAGGATGTCGATGTTAATTTAAAGCAGTGTTTGCTAAAGCATTTATCAAACTAAATATGTGTTGATATATTAAATGCCTTTGGCCTGGCTTTATAGCGAACCCACACTTTGATAAAAAATTGAACTAATTACTTAAAGGCTTTGAAATATAACTATGAAACGTCTTGTCATTTGCTGTGATGGAACTTGGCAACAGTTAACAAGTCCTTACCCAAGCAATGTAGTTAAACTAGCTCAATCGGTGAAACCGATCGCCAGTGATGGGGTTACACAAATCATATTTTATGACGAGGGCATTGGAACCGAGGGTCAAAAGGTTTTAGGGGGAGCTACCGGAATAGGAATTGATAGAAATATAGAAGATGGCTACCGATTTCTTAGTCTCAATTATGTTCCTGGTGACGAAATCTATCTGTTCGGCTTTAGTCGTGGTGCTTACACAGTTAGAAGTTTAGCGGGGATGATCTATTGCTCTGGTCTTTTAGATCGCCCTCATGTCACCAAAGCACATGAAGCTTACGAGCTTTACCGTAACCGGGGTATTAAACCCAAGGATAAGACAGCAGCAGAATACCGTCAAACTTACGGCGATCGCGTCCCCATAACCTTACTCGGTTGTTTTGACACCGTTGGTGCCCTTGGTATTCCTGGGATACCAGCCTTTAGTAGGTTAAGCAAACAGCTTAATACGCGTTACAGATTCCATGACACTACTTTAAACAAATGTGTTCAGAATGCATTGCACGCGATGGCGATTGACGAAATCCGCGAAATCTTTGATGTCACTCCCATGAAAAAACATCCTGATGCTGAAAACCAGCGGGTGATTCAAAAGTGGTTTCCAGGCGTACACGGTTGCGTTGGCGGTGGAACGGAAGAACATAGTGGGTTATCAGATGCTGCCTTACAGTGGATGATTGATTCCATCGGTGAACTAAAACTAGGCCTTGACTTAGATCCAAATGTGATTCCGACAGGCATCAACCCTAATTATGAATGTGATTTTAAGAACGATGCTGGATTCTTTAAATTAGCAGGAATTAAGTTTCGTGAGGTCAGCGATGTCATTGAAGACCTTCATGAAAGTGCGATCTACCGTTTAAAAAGTCGCAAGGACTATCGACCAAAAAATCTACAAAAGATTATTTCCAAACTGAAATAAGTTGAATTAATTGGGTAATCGCAGCAGATAAATTTAGGGTGCATTGAATACAAAATTGCAAAAAATAAGGTAAAAATTTATGACTGGAAAAAGAGATACATCTAAAGATGGCTTAGGTAACAAAATTCAAACATTACTTTTAACAAACTTTAAACCGATTTGGAAACTTCTACAAAGTAACGAATCTATAAAACGCAAAGTTAACAAAACTCTGCTCAATAGTCTCATCTACAAAATTCCAACTCGTCCTAATGCCTACAGTATGATGACTCTGGATGAGTATATTCCTGATACTAAAATTCCTAAGAAAACTGATGCTTATACTTCCTGGGAATCACTCAACGATCGCACTTATACAGGAAGACATCTACCACCCGATCCCAAGTTAAACGCTGAGGGCAACTTACCAAAAGTTGAAGACTTGGCTATTTTATTCCGTAAAAGAGATGGTAAAACCATTTATTCTAACAAATCAACTATGCTGTTTCCCTATTGGGTGCAGTGGTTTACTGATAGTTTTCTCCGCCTCGATCACTACAATAAATTAAAAAATACTTCCAACCATGAGATTGATTTATGTAATGTTTATGGTTTAACCAGAAAACAAACACACCTTTTAAGAAGCTTTAAAGGAGGTAAACTAAAATCTCAAAAACTTAAACGCCAAGATGGCGTAGAAGAAGAATATCCCTTGTTTTATTATGCCGATCCAGCGCAGGGTAAAGTTGACGATCAATTTGAGGGTCTTTATGAACCTGTCAATGATGAAAAAAGACAGCCCGTAGAAAAAAAACAATATCTGTTTGCGATGGGAGTAGAACGAGCAAATGTGCAAATTGGCTATGTCATGCTCAATACTCTATGTTTCCGAGAGCATAATCGTCTTTGTGATGAATTAGCAAGCAATTATCCAGATTGGGATGATGAACGCCTCTTCCAAACCGCGAGAAATATTCTCATGGCGATTATTCTCAAAATCATTATGGAAGAGTACATTAACCACATAACTCCTTATCACTTTAAATTGTTTGCCGATCCTGAAGCTTTTACTAAGGAAAGTTGGCATCGTCCTAATTACATGGCAATTGAGTTTGACTTTGTTTATCGCTGGCATAGTGCGATTCCAGAAACCTTTAAATATAACGGGAAACCGACCCATATTGTTGCATCTCTCTGGAACAACAAGATGTTCATCGACCAAGGTTTGGGAGCATTGATGGAGGAAACTTGTTCCCAAGCAGGTACAAAAATTGGTTTATTCAACACGCCTGATATATTGGTTGAGTTAACCGAATTACCCGCAATTAAACTAGGACGGCAACTGCAATTAGCAAGCTACAACGATTATCGTCAATTGTGTGGTTTCCCCAGAGTGACCAGATTTGAGCAAATTAGCGGTGATGAATTTGTTCAAAAGAAACTTAAAGAATTATATGGTCATGTTGATAATATTGAATTCTTTGTGGGACTTTACGCCGAGGATGGGCGGAAAAATTCAACTATTCCTTCCCTAGTAGCACGCTTAATTGGGATTGATGCCTTTTCTCAAGCGCTAACTAATCCTTTACTATCACCCAATATTTTCAATGAAAAGACTTTTTCTCCTGTGGGTTGGAAAATAATTCAAAATACCAACACAGTCTCAGATTTAGTTAATCGCAACGTTCCTCCATCAGGCAGAAAGTACAAAGTTAGTTTTGACCTTCAATAAACATTGACTTTTAGTGCGATCGCTTTACCCCTACTATTAAGCAAGCTATGCGTAGCGTCTTGTATCGCAATACGCTTGGGTTAGCGCCAAAAACTTTAAGTTTTGTAGTTTTGTAGGTTGGGTTGAGGAACGAAACCCAAGATTTTCATAGCTTTGTTGGGTTGCACTTTGCTTCACCCAACCTACAATTTTTCACAAAGCCAAGCGTATTGTCTATATGGTGGAGCGATCGCTCTTAATAATATTCTTCTGGCTCTGTCACTCGAAGCTGACTGGATAATACTGCAAACAAGCAAGCGATGTCTACGACGGGCTGCGCCTACGCAGCTTGGAACAAACTCAATTTATTAATTAATTCTGCTTTCAAAAAAATGAAACTATTTACCGAATACCCAGAAAAAGACGAAGCCAAATATTGCGCTCTCATGAGTGAGCTAGTCAAAAAGAACATGGAAAATCTTTACGGAGGTGAAAAGAAAAAAACTGCAAAGAGAGATACCCACTCTAAAACCAACGCTGCTGTACAAGGTACTCTAGAAATCTTTGACTTTGATGAAGCAGCAATCAAACAGGAATTGAGCAAACGCACCTCATTAACTGAAGCTCAACTTCAAGCCATTTCCCTAAAACAAGGTTTATTTGCCAAACCCAAACAATATCCGGTTTGGTTACGATTTGCAAATGGAGCGTTTTCAGTCAAGAATGATTATGAAGGGGATACGCGCTCCATGTCCGTAAAAGCGATCGGGGTAGAAGGAGAAAGACTACCGCAAAGTCACGAGTTAAAAACCCAAGATATTATTGTCCACAATACCGAATTCTTTTTTGTTAGAACCATCAAAGACTTCCACAGCTTTTTTATAGCGGTTTATCGAGCAGGGCTGTTTCCGCTTTTTAAGCTATTGGTGCTTTTTTGGCTAAAGTTGCATCCCTACGAATCCACTCTTTTAAAAACCAGCTTCAAACGTTTTCCCAAAAGTTTGCTCACAGAACGCTATTGGAGTGCTTCAGCGTATTCCTTGGGACTCAAATCTGATTTTGACCCATCCCAACCAGGTCGAGTTCCTGTGGAATATCCGGTTGTGATTAAATATGCATTTACTCCAGTTTCCAGTCAACCACCTCATCAACAACTTCCTCTCGAATCCAGACCAGAAAGTGAGCTTCAGCGTGCTAAAGCCTCAGGTTCAGAGGACAACTACTACCGAGATGATATCATTCAAGCTTTAGCAAAGCCTGATGCTGAATATTGTTGGGACTTTCAAATTCAATTCCAAACTAGCCCAGAAATGTCCATTGATGATACCACTATTGTTTGGAATGAAAAAGAATCACCCTTCATTACAGTTGGCCGCCTAACAGTTAAGCATCAGAAAGTTAATTCTGCCAAAGATAATGACTTTGCAGAAAATCTCAGTTTTTCTCCAGGGAATGGTCTAGCAGTGCATCGTCCGGTCGGTGCAATCAATCGGTTACGCAGCATTGTTTATCCTATCGTTGCTAATGACCGTCATCAAAAACGAGGAGTCAAATACCAAGAACCAACTGTCTAACTTTCATTAGACTAAAATGACAGGTTTGCAAATCTTCAGCAATGTATATAGCAGTCCTAAATCATTCATGCAAATTATATCTCTCTTTCTTCTTTCTTTACTTGGCGTCCTTGGCGTCCTTGGCGGTTCGTTTTCTAATCTATATTTTTCACAACTCAAATAGGATTGCTATAGGACTACTATTTGATTTCTGAAAACATACTGAGACTGAAAAGCCCGTTTTATCGGGGTTTTATCTGAAATCTTGTTCAAAAATCAGATATGAGTCCTATATATTCGTTTGGTAAGCGCGTTTGATCGATTAGTGACACAGTTAACTACTGAAGAACCAAAAAAATAGAGCAGTTGCATTGTAATACAACTGCTCTAAAAATTACTGAGATAGATAGTTACTCTACCTATCCACAGACCCCATAATTACGTCAACACTGCCAAGAATCACCACAATATCTGCAACCTTCATCCCGCGCAGTAAATGTGGAACAATTTGGAGATTGTTGAAATCTGCGGCGCGAATCTTCCAACGTGCAGGGAAGACATTATCATCGCCAACCAAATAAATTCCTAATTCACCTTTGCCACTTTCTACACGGGCGTAGATTTCACCTTTAGGCATTTTGAAAGTCGGGGAAACTTTTTTGCCGATGAATTGGTAATCAAATGCGTCCCACTCGGATTTTTTACCTGCGGCTAAACGCTTCGCTTCCAGATTTTCGTAAGGGCCGCCAGGAAGTCCTTTAATTGCTTGGCGAATAATCTTCACAGATTCGCGCATTTCCCGCATCCGCACCACATAACGGGCAAAGCAATCACCGGCTGTTTCCCACTGCACATCCCAGTCGAAATCGTCGTAGCATTCATAATGGTCAACTTTCCGCAAATCCCATTGCACGCCAGATGCGCGTAACATTGGGCCAGAAAGTCCCCAGTTAATTGCTTCTTCACGGGTGATAGTCCCAATACCCTCAACACGTCGCCGGAAGATAGGGTTATCGGTTACTAAGCGTTCGTACTCATCAACCTTAGGTAATAAGTAGTCGCAAAATTCCAGACACTTATCTACCCAACCGTAAGGTAAATCGGCTGCTACTCCACCAACACGGAAGTAGTTATTATTCACCATCCGATAACCTGTGGCAGCTTCCCACAAATCATAAATCATCTCCCGTTCCCGGAACTGGTAGAAGAAGGGAGTTTGTGCGCCTACGTCAGCTAGGAAGGGGCCAAACCACAGCAAGTGGTTAGCAATGCGGTTCAACTCCAGCATGATGACGCGGATGTAGCTAGCACGTTTGGGGACAGCAACACCTGCAAGCTTCTCTGGGGCGTTAACAGTGACGGCTTCGTTGAACATTCCCGCAGCATAGTCCCACCGACTAACGTAGGGGACGTACATAACATTAGTGCGGTTCTCAGCAATTTTTTCCATTCCCCGGTGCAAATAGCCGATGACCGGTTCACAGTCAACAACATCCTCGCCATCCAGAGTCATGATTAGCCGCAGAACCCCGTGCATTGAGGGGTGGTGTGGCCCCATGTTTAGCACCATAGGTTCAGTGCGGGTTTCTAGTCTGGTCATAGATTTCGTGTTCTCCGTTCGTGAAAATATTGAATTCAACCGCGCAGATGCCAACTAGACCCAATTTATCTTGTTTGTCAAGCCAAAGTAAGGGTTGTGGGAAGAGAGATTTGATTTGATGTTTAATTTTGTTGCACTTCTTCAACTATTATATGGAAGCTCGATATGCACTTAATTAAGGCATCGAATTTTTTTATCTCATGGTGCTGGGAGGACGGGGTAAAAGAAGATGCGTTTTCTCAATGATAACTATTGACTTCTGGGTTTCTACGTAAGCTATAGGGATATTGTGTCAGCTATATTACAGTTTTATGAGGCTGATACATATTTATGGCTTTCAATCAAGAGCGTTTTGATCGGCTAATTCAGAAGTTAGAAGTTTTTGCTAACAAACAACCGCATCTTTATAAATTGCACGTTGCTTTTTTGGCTACTTTGGGATACGCATATATATTTTTGGTTTTAGCTATAACGTTGACTCTGCTGGTAGGTATTATCTTTTTGATACTTAACGCTAAGTCAGTTAATGCCTCATCTGTGAAAGGTGTTATATTTTTGCTGGCGTTTGCATTGGTGTTAGTGCGATCGCTTTGGGTTTCTTTTCCCCCACCTACAGGTTTACCACTGCAACCCAAAGATGTACCCAATCTCTATTCTTTAACTAACGAAATTTCATCGAAGCTTCAAGCTCCACGGTTTCATCACATCTTGCTGACCAACGATTTTAATGCAGCAGTTGTCCAAAGACCACGCTTAGGTTTGCTGGGATGGCAGCAAAATTACTTAATTGTGGGTCTACCACTCATGCTAGCACTTCCACCCGACCAATTTCGTGCCGTATTAGCTCATGAACTAGGACATTTATCAGGAAATCACAGCCGTTTTAGTGGTTGGATTTATCGCCAACGTCTAACTTGGTATCGCATTATTAAAGGACTCGGACAAGGTGGAAATGAAGTATCATCGTTAATCTTTGATCGGTTTTTGACATGGTACAGCCCGTTTTTTAATGCCTATTCTTTTGTGTTGGCACGGATGGATGAATATGAAGCAGATAGATGTGCCGTTGAGCTAACTGGAGAGCAAAATGCTGCTGAAGCTTTGATAAATGTAGAGGTAAAAGCTAGATTTCTAGAAAGATATTTTTGGTCTAGCATCTACAAACAAGTTGAAACAGAAATCGAACCACCAAAAATGACTTATATGGCTATGCAGCAGGCTTTAAGTCAGAGACTTCACCAGGAAATAACAAGTAGTTATTTAATGGAAGCTTTAACAAATAAAACTGATAATGCTGATACTCATCCTTGCCTGAAAGATAGACTAAAAGCCTTGGGATACATCCTCAATCCTCAGCAGGAGTTAGCTATCTTTGCACAAATTGAAATCAGTGCTGCTCAAAAATTATTGGGAGATAGGTTAGAAAAATTTATCGCACATTTTAGTCAAGCTTGGCGAGAAGAAATAGCAACACCTTGGCGGCAAAAATATGCTGATTTTCAACAATCAATAGCTACTTTAAAAGATTTAAATCAAAAAGCAAAAACACAACAGCTAACTTTAAATGAAGCTACTCAACGAGCCTTTTTAACATTTGAGTTTGATGGTGAAGAAGCGGTCATACCACTATTACAAGAAATTATTCATCGTGATGTTCACCATGCCTCAGCTAATTATTTACTAGGTCAAATATTATTAAATAAACAAGATACAACCGGAATAGAATACATTGAAAGGGCAATAGAGCAAGACTCAAGTATAGTCATAGAAGGTTGTCAGACAATTTGCTATTTTCTTCAACAACAAGGAAAAATTAATGAGGCAAAATCTTATCAAGAACGTGCCATAAATTATTATGAATTAATTTTAAAAGCACAGGAAGAACGTTCCAGTGTGAGAGAAAAGGATAAACTTGAATCTCATAATGCCTCAGATATAGAGGTAAATAAGCTTCGTCAGCAGTTTTCTCATCATCCTGATATAAAAACTGCTTATTTGGTGCAAAAAAATATGCAGTTTTTTCCTGAAAAACCATTTTACGTTCTAGCTTTGAAGCGAGAAGTGAGCTTTTTAGAAGGTATTCATGAAACAGATCACTCCAAACTTGTGAACAGCTTGTTACAGGAAAACGAATTTCTCGGTAATGTATTCATTTTTATTTTAAATGACCATTTAAATATGGAGAAAAAACTAAAACGGATACCAAATTCGATGATTTACCAAAAAAAAGGTAAAAAATAGTACTACAGATGCTTAAAGTTCAACATCCAAAGCTGACGCTGAGTGTTGAGTTTATGATATTTTCTTTTGTGTCTTAGTGGTTCAAATACTATTTTTTAGCTAGGAACACACAAAGACACAAACAAAAGAATACATAATTAAAGTTCATCTCTGGTTTTTTGCCCTAAGTCTCATGAATCGTCAGCTAGCTATTGAAGAACCGATATTTTCCCATCTACCAGTGTTACCGCAAGAAGTGATTGCAGGTCTAGCGGTATCTCCAGGAGGTCATTATCTTGATACGACTGTAGGCGGTGGTGGTCATAGTCGCCTAATTTTAGAAGCTGCAACGGATGTGCGAGTAACGGCGATTGACCAAGATGAGGATGCTTTAGCAGCAGCGAGGAAAGAATTAGCAGAGTTTGGCGATCGCGTACAATTTATTCATCGCAATTTTGCTGACTACGAATTTCCCCCCAACACTTTCGATGGTATTTTAGCCGATTTGGGTGTAAGTTCTTACCATTTAGATAAAGCAGAAAGGGGTTTTAGCTTTCGCCAAGCTGCGAATTTGGATATGCGAATGGATCGGGGGCGATCGCTAACTGCTGCTGATGTAATTAATAATTGGGATGAAGCAGAATTAGCAGATATTTTCTTTAAGTATGGTGAAGAGAGATTATCGCGGCGCATTGCGAGACGCATTATAGAACGCCGTCCGTTGCACACGACTACAGAATTGGCTGATGCGATCGCTTCTTCAGTTCCCCCCAAATACCGTTATGGGAGAATTCATCCGGCTACCCGTGTTTTTCAAGCTCTGCGAATTGTCGTCAACGATGAGTTAAAATCCCTAGAAACTTTTTTGGATAAAGCGCCAAATGCCCTTGTCCCTGGTGGCAGAATTGCGATTATCAGTTTCCACAGTTTGGAAGACCGTCCGGTGAAGCATGGTTTAAGAAATTCACCTTTATTAAAAGTATTGACAAAAAAGCCGATTATTGCACAAGAAGAGGAAATTGGGAAAAATCCGCGATCGCGATCGGCCAAGTTGAGGATAGCTGAAAAGTTGCTGTAAGCCTTAAACTGCTCCATCTCGTGGTTCAGAACTGCTGCGAATACGTTCAATGAACTGAGGATAATTTTCTAAATCTTGTTCTGACTTTAACGGTGGCATTTCAATCCAATTACCTTCGATATGCAGCTTATCCACATAAGCGTAAAAGGCTTCCCGATCTTCCCGATGAGCAAGAACGTAATCATGTAACTCTTTCTGGCTCATTGCATGAAAATTAGGCTTGCTCATCCTATGTATTCCATTTACCGTTAGGGTATATTTCTATAATATTTTCCTCACCTGCCAAGAAAAATAGATTTTTTGTGCGTTCATCCATACGAACGATATTAATAGGCAAGTAAAACTTAGTAAACCAACAGCACAATATGTAGCACTGTGTTTTTTGTTCTGGTGTAGGAATAATCTGAACTCCTTAACATTTATTAAAATTAGCGCTAAAAAGAAATTCTCAATAAGCTGCGATCGCGATCGGCAAACTGAGGATAGCCCAAAAGCTGTTGTAACTACAACGCAGCGTTAAAATACTCCATCTCAACGATCTGTTAACCTAGCGTTGTTGAAGAGTTCAAAAATAATAAATGGAAATTAGTAATCTGTTTACAGCAGGTGGCGTGGTCATGTGGCCTCTGCTGGCATTCTCTTTGTTAGGGGTGGCGCTGATTATCGAACGTATCATCTTTTGGGTAAAGATAAATAATCGGCAAAACAAGGTGGTGCGAGAGGTGTTACACCTTTATCGCCTTGATAATGTAGTTGGTGCTTTAGATAAATTGCAGAAAAACACTGATTTACCCCTAACTCGAATTTTTTTAGCAGCTTTAGAATTGGAGGAGCCGACACCAGAGGAATTTCGCTTGGCATTAGAAAGTGAAGCACAAGCCGAAATCCCTTTGCTCAAGCGCTCCCAAAATATTTTTGAGACAATTATTGGTCTTGCACCTCTGTTAGGACTTTTAGGCACTGTATTGGGATTAATTAACTCCTTTGCTTCTCTGAATATTGGAGATGTAGGAGGTAGTAAAACAACAGGTGTAACATCTGGAATTAGTGAAGCTTTAGTATCTACAGCATCAGGGTTGGTAGTGGCAATCTTTACACTATTATTTGCCAATACCTTCCGGGGACTCTACCAGCGCCAGATTGCCTGGATTCAAGAATATGGCGGACAGTTAGAATTACTCTACCGCCGTCGCTACGAAAGAGGAGATAAATCATATCTGCCAAATAAATGAAGCGGAACTGGGTAATTGTCAATTAGTAATCGGTAGTTAAGATTAGTTCATTATTTGTTACCGATTTTGCTCTAAAACTTTTGACTCTAATAGTATTCTAAAATGACGAATAGCTTTGTTCGCTACAGTTATTGAGGAAATATTCCATGACTATTTGGGTAAATGAGCAAATCGATCCGTCTGGGATGATTCATGCCTGTATTGCCACTCGCAATGAATCTCAAGCTAAAGATTGTCATGATTCTTTTGAGAATAATTTGACCGAAAGGCAAAAGGCCGCAGGTTGGGTGGCACGATTGCGGACAGTCGATTCTTGGGATGAAGTGCCGGTGAATTCTTTAAAACTCAATTAATTGGGTGCTATAGAAATTAGCCTGTATAACTGAAGTATTTCCTGGCAGACATAATTACTTTTGTTATTTTCTGCTTACTTCAACCTGCTTTGCTTTTTTGGGATTTCGAGCGAACATATTTCATCTACGTAGGCGTAGCCTGCCATAGGCATCGCTTGTCTAACACACGTTGCATCTTTGCCAATGCCTACAGCGATCGCAGCAACTTCCATGAAAAGAGGTTAATAAAGGATAAAATTCGGATTAAATTTCTCAAATTATTATTAACTGCTTCCAAAAAAAGTAACATATTATAGAAAAATGATGATTTTTCTTAACTTTTAAGAGGTATCATTTATACCGTAGATTAAATTAAAAAATTTGTATAAGCCGAATCAATTTAGTGAACTATCCCAAAGTTTACACTTCGGAGCAAGCCTGTCCCATTAATTTAGTTGGCGAAACAGGACAAGCGGTTCAAATTTCAATTCATGCTCCCAGTCAATATATCTGTGCCAACTGCGAACGGATATTGCCAGATTGGAAACGGCAGCCATTTTTACGAGTAGTGATTGTATTACAACAATCACGTTATCAATTAGTCGAAAAGACAGCAGAAGTAGAGTCAGAGAAAGAACGCTTACGAGAAAAGTTTATGAGATTTGGCTGTGATTTAGCATTTAATCTGCGCGATCGCGGCTATTTAACTGACCTGATCGACCCTCGTACAGGCTATCCCTTACTTTCCCATCCCGGAGCAATTCCTCACGACGATACAGCAGTTGTCAAAGCTCTGCTCAACTATCCAGTGATTAAAAATCAATGCCGTGTCTTAGTTCATCCCGATTGGGGTGCAGCAGTTTATCCTAGTATTTTGATATCAGAAGCTCCGCCAATTGTCATCGAATGGGTTACAAAAGGCATAGCATCCATGCATGGGTGGAAAGAAATTAATTATTAGTCATTGGTCACTTGTACTGAGCGTAGTCGTTGGCGCAGCCTCTCGAAGAGAAGTATTGGTCATTGGTCACTTGTACTGAGCGTGGTCGAAGTATTAGTCATTGGGTATGTAAAGACGTATATCAGCACTTGTGTCTCCAAAGAAATTTTTCCAAGAAGCTAGGATAGTCAAAGCGATAGTGCGCCTTGTTACTTCTCTCTTATAAGTAGATGCTACGAAATCAAACCGGGAATAATGGTTTTTGGTTCCTGTTTGGGTGACATCTCAGACCGATCGGCAGGTATTTCAAATTGATGATAATTTTATCCACTACTGTCAGACTAAACTTTTAGCTTGTAGTGAAGAGAATGGTACTTTAGTAGCATCTGCGGGAATTATATAACTATAACTATCGGGAAAAATCCTGTTCCCAACTTTCTGCATATAGTAGATGGATGAGGAAATTTATAACTCAATACAGTTCAGTTAAGCATTTCTTTCTTTTCTTTGCGTCCTTTGCGTCCTTGGCGGTTCGTTAAAAAATTGACTTTGACAACGAGTTTTAGCCTTAACTGAACCGTATTGATTTATAACTATGGCTGTTGCGATCGTAAAGCGTGTATTGTTGGGACTCAGCGAAGTGTTTGCGTAGCGTCTCGTAGAGAAGCAATCGCAGAGGTTTCAAGCTTTTTATATCTCGTTAGATAGTTAGATTTATTTGTGCTTACCTACCTTAGAAACCAAGTTTATTCTGAGCAAACTGAAATACTTGTTTCATAGTTATGCTCAACCACAATTTCCATAAATACAAAATTTCCCATACCTGATATATGAAAATATTAATTCAACACCGTCATTATGACAATGAAATTAGTGGAGTTTTAACTTATATTTATTCTATTATTCCTGAATTGGAAACTAGATTAATTGAAGTTAAAACTATTTCGACCAGACAAGATAATATCGCTAAATGGTTTAATTATATTGCTTGGGCAGATATAGTCCACATGAATTCTAACGACTTATTGTTTACTTTACTATGTAAAGCTTTGCGAAAAAAGATAATTATTAAATATCATTATTCTCTTTATCAATCCACTCATACTAGTTATGAGCAGATGAACTTGACGCAACGTTTAAAAGCTGAATTTAAACACACATTACCGAAAGCTAATTATCCATTAAAGTGGAAATTACACACTTTTATCAAATGGGCACGCCTAGTTATCCGACTTTCTACTGCCTTCTTAGCCGATTATCATACAGCTTGTAGTAAGTTTTTAGGAGAATCTTCTGCTTTTCCTTGGCCAGTTGATACTTTATATAATCCGATTGAAATCAAGTCGGAAAACCAGTTTAAAACTTTAGAAAATTTATCTCAACCATATAATTTTATTTTTGTCGGTAGATTAGCTACAGACAAAGGCGTAGATATTTTATTAAAAGCAGCGCGGATTTTACAAGATGAAAAGGAAGAATTTAAAATTACTATTATTGGCGATGGCGAACAATCTCAGGAATTAAAACAGTTAACGTCTGATTTAGGAATTGCCAACAAAGTTAATTTTTTGGGTAAAGTTCCTCAAAAAGAAGTACTTCTAAAAGTTCAAGATGCTTTGGCTTTAATTGCTCCATCTCGTTGGCAAGATCCAGCACCTTACGTAGTCCAAGAAGCCTCTAGCGTTCAAACCTGCTCGATTGTCTCAAAAATGGGAGGATTGTCAGAAGTAGGAGGGCCGCACAGCCTATTTTTTGAAAATGAAGATGCAGAAGAATTAGCCAAATGTATGCGATATTGCTTAGATAATCCAGATGGAGCAATTAACCGGGGTTTTCAGTCCAGCCAATACGTTGCAGAAAAGTTTTCGGCTGCGCGTGCTGTTAATAGACTACTGGAAATTTGTAGCCAACTTACTCCTAAAGCATTGGTAACAAAATCTGATACATAATTCTTGTTATAGGGCAGCAACCCTGTAACGGGCTTATTGGAAGCTCTACCAATAGTACATAAGCACTTCCTTATGGTCCAGAAAACACAGCTTGTTCTACATCATCCCGACTAAGAGAATACTTGAATGAGCGTTGGATATCTTGTCCATTTTCCCCAGATTGAACATATCGCACTACAATTTGCTCGACATCGAGCCATAATTCAGCTTGCCAATTAGGTCGTTGTACACGCCAGCAATGCCTTTGTGTTTCATCTTGTTGACAACCTTGGTCTTTTAGCCACTGCTCAATTTGTGGCAGGGGATGATTATATAGAGGAGTATCAGAGGGAAGAAGAGCCATAGGAATTTTTGATTTTGGATTAGGGAATTGTTTAATTTTTAATTATCGGATGGACAATTAGTTGCGATATATAGCTAATCTGCTGTTGTACAGATGTATTTGGTTGCAACAAATGGGTTGGGAAAGCAGCCTCGCCACGGGTTAAGCCAATGGCAACTGCTAATAACAGACAACCTACAAATGTTAACACCAGCATAAATAAAGCAAAGATTTCGCCAGATGATAAGGGGCGATCGCTCGCATCGAGGTAAGCTGATTTTGACCAGTCATGAGAATGCGAGACGGGATGATTCAAATCAGGGGGTGGTTGAATCACTCCAAAGCGGGAATAGCCAATTTTCAAATCGTAGCTTAATCGGCGTTCTGGATGGCTAAGGGTGGCGTAAGCTTCGTTGATTTGCTGAAATTTGGGAGTAGCGATCGCAGTCGGCAAGTCTGTAGTATCAGGATGATAGACCTTGCTCAGTTGCCGATAAGCGCGACGAATGTCAATTACCGATGCCCAGGGATGCAGTCCTAGCAGAGAGTAATAAGTTGGTTCGCTGCTTTGTGGCATTGCCCCGTTTTGATTCACATCTGTTTGAGTCACTTTGCTCAAAGATATTTTTTATATTTTAAATCCTTTATGAATTGGAGAAGACACAGCAGGTCTAGCATTTGATAAGATTGCTTAATAAAGCATTTAATTAGATGCGATGCAGATCAAAATTAATCTCGAAAATATTCAAACTCTTACCGACTTCAAGCGCAATGCCAAAGATTACGTAGAGAGGATCAAGGCAACAAAATCTCCGCTTGTACTAACTGTGAATGGGAAAGCTGAGGTTGTGGTGCATGAAGCACAAGCGTTTCAACAGATGATAGATGAACTCCAGCGCCTTGAAGAAGAACTGCAAAAACTCAAGTTAGAAGCATTACGCAGTCAGATTGACGTTGGTATTAAGCAACTCGATAGCGAACAGTATACTGAATATAACGACGAGTCACTTCCAGCTTTTTTTGCAAATATTAAAGCACGAGGACAGCAAAATTTGGCTAACAGCGATTCTCTATGAGTCGATTTCGGATTTCTACTCAAGCAGCGCAAGATATTGAAGATATATGGAAATATCTTGCCCCAAATAACTTAAAAGCTGCTGACACACTTTTTGATATTCTGCGAGAAAGCTTTCCAAAGCTGGCCAAATTACCCAAAATGGGCAGATTACGAGATGAATTGGCTCCTTTTTTGCGAAGTTTCCCAGTGAAAAATTATTTAATTTTTTATCGTCCAATAGACGAAGGCATAGAAATTGTACGTATCTTGCACGGCTCACAAGATATAAAAACTATTTTTCAAAATGACGAAGACTAATTACAAATTAGTCATTGTTCTAGTCAATTGCTTCATTAAGATTGATATCTGATTGCTAACGTATTAAATCAGCACGGGGTTTAAAGGTTTCAATTTGCCGTAACTTTTCGTAAAGTTCCCGTTCTTCTTGACTAATATTTTTCGGTGTAACTATTTGAATTTCTACTAATTGATCGCCACGTTTACCGTCATCATTAGGATAACCTTTATTACCTAGTCGAAATTTTTGACCAGACCTAACTCCAGGAGGGGTGGTCATTTTCACAGGCCCGTCAAGAGTAGGTGCTTCTACCTGTCCTCCTAAAACTGCCTCGCTGGGAGTAACAGGTACTTGGCAGACGATATTTAAACCTTCTAACTTAAATAATGGATGAGGTTCAACGGTAATTTTTAAGTATAGATCGCCACCACCAACGCCTTGGTTCCGCAAACGGATGGTTTGACCTGTCACCATACCTGGTGGCATATTAACTTCTAGCGATCGCCCATCTTCCAAACGAATGCGTTCATTACCACCTTGATAAGCTTTTTCTAGTGGAAGCGTTAATCTGGCTTCTATATCTCGACGGGTTGTGCGAGGTGGAGTGTTAACTGTGTAAGCAACTTTTGTTCTGGGGGAACGAAACGGATCGCTATTATTGCCATTACTGGAGTTATTTGCCGCACTCTTATTTTTGACACCAATAACTTGATTAATAAAGCTTTCAAAGTCGGAGAATTGGCTAGGATCTACATCTTGATTCCCGTTGCGATCGCTAGCGCTACTCTGCCAAGTTTTAGCCTTTGGCGTTTGTTTATTGCCTGCAAAGCCTTTTTGCTTCCAGTAGCGGCTAAACTGGTCGTACTGCGATCGCTTGGCTGGATCGGAAAGAACTTCATAAGCCTCGCCGATATCCTTAAATTTTTCCTCAGATTCTTTGTTACCCGGATTGAGATCGGGGTGATATTGCCTTGCTAACCGCCGATAAACCTTTTTAATTTCCTCAGCAGAGGCATCTTTAGATACTCCTAAAATTTCGTAGTAATCGCGAAAATTCGGCAAATTTTGCATAGTTCAGTTATTTAAATTTTAGATTTTAGATTTTGGATTAATTAAGAGTTATGAGTTAGGAGTTATGAGTTGAAAGATTTATTTTTAACTCCTAACTTCTAACTCCTAACTTTTCTTATAACCAATCATTGTCTTCTTCATCATCCCAGTTATCTTGGTAGCTGGGGCGGGATTTGCGTGGAGGACGGCTTTCATAAGAGGAAGAACGATTATCGCGGCTAGAATCTCTGCCATAGTCTCTACCGTAATCTTTGCCATAGTCTTTACTGTATGAGTCGCGTTCTCGATATGTATCTCTGGGAAATTCGCGTTCTCGTTCCTTATCACCGCCAGTAAAGATGTCACGGATAGTCCCAAATAAGTCGTCATCTTCATCTTCAGCATAAGTCTGGCGGACTTCCCGATTTAGCTCATAGAGAGCATCTTGCAAGTCGGCGTAGGCTTGATCGATACCGCGATCGCTATTTTCCTGAAGACTCTCTTTCAGTTGTCGGCAAATATTATCAATTCTTTGGCGGCGGCTGCGGGCAAACTGCATACCAAATTCCAGCGCGACTTCTCTGAGTTGTCGTTCTGCTTGGAAAATCAATGCCTCAGAACGAGTCCGCTTTTCTATTCTCTCTTTACGTTCGCGATCGACATCGGCGTATTTCTGAGCGTCTTGAATCATCCGATTCACTTCTGACTCGTTCAAGGTGGAAGCGCCTTGAATGGTGATACTTTGCTCTCGCCCAGTGGTTCTATCTAGGGCTGTTACTTGTAAAATACCATTAGCATCGATATCAAATGACACCTGAACTTGGGGAATTCCTCGTGGTGCGGGTGGGATGCCGTAGAGCTTGAACCGTCCTAAAGACTTGTTGGTTGCTGCCATTTCCCGTTCGCCCTGAACTACGTGAATTTCCACAGTATTTTGGTTATTTTCAGACGTGGAAAAAATATCAGAACGACGTACTGGGATGGTTGTGTTGCGGGGGATAAGTTTTTTCATCACGCCGCCGATGGTTTCCAATCCCAAAGAGAGGGGTGTGACATCTAAAAGCAGCACATCTTTGAGTTCGCCGGCGAGAATACCTGCCTGAATTGCTGCACCCACACCCACGACTTCATCGGGGTTGACATTCTCGTTGGGTTCTGTGCCAATCAAGTCGCGCACAAGCTGCTTCACCATTGGCATCCGTGTAGAACCGCCAACTAAGACAACTTCTTCAATGTCTCTAGGTGAAAGTCCGGCATCTTTGAGGGCGCGTTTTACTGGTGTCCGCAATCTTCCCACCAAATCACCACACAAGCCTTCAAATTGGGAACGAGTTAAACGAGTTTCGAGATGTTTGGGGCCATCTTCCGTGGCGGTGATGAAGGGTAAGTTAATATCGGTGACACTGACAGCAGAAAGCTCAATTTTGGCTTTTTCCGCGGCTTCCATCAGACGTTGCAAAGCTTGGCGATCGCGTCTTAAGTCTACCTCTTCTGTTTCCAGAAATTGCTCTGCTAACCAATCTACGATTATTTTGTCAAAGTCATTCCCACCAAGTTGCGTATCGCCACTGGTAGCCTTGACTTCAAATATCCCATCGCCTACTTCTAAAATCGACACGTCAAAAGTACCACCACCCAAATCAAAGACTAAGATAGTTTCCGTGTCACCCCGATCTAATCCATAAGCCAAAGATGCCGCAGTCGGTTCATTGAGAATCCGCAACACCTCTAAACCAGCAATTCTGCCAGCATCACGGGTTGCCTGTCGCTGAGAATCATTAAAATAGGCGGGTACTGTAATCACTGCCCCTGTGACTGGTTCACCCAAATAGCGGCTAGCATCGTCTGCCAATTTCTTCAGCACCATTGCCGAAATTTCTTCTGGGGCAAAATCTTTATTCATACGAGGACAGGCAATTTTAATATTACCTACTTCGTCTTTGCGGATGGTGTAGGGCACACGCTTAGAATCTGCATTAAGTTCGCCATACTTCCGCCCAATGAAACGTTTAACTGCAAAAAAGGTATTTTGAGGATTGAGGACGGTTTGTCGCCGTGCCATTTGCCCAACCACCCTTTCACCTTCTTTGCTGAAGCCAACTACGGAGGGGGTTGTTCGCATTCCTTCTGCATTGGCAATCACCACCGGCTTGCCACCCTCCATAACGGCGACTACTGAGTTGGTTGTACCCAAGTCGATGCCGACTACCTTGCCCATGCGTTACTCTTCTCCTAAAGTGTCTTATATATTTATTATGATTGGGCGGAACTACCTCTAGCTTTGTGCTACAAGATAAAAACACCTCAATGTATAATACTCATCATTAAGGCAGTAAGCTAAGAAGTGCAGCTAGAGGAGATAGTTGCAAGACTAGGATAGCATTGAGACGGTTGGTGTGCCCAAGCAGCCTCAATTCTTGATATCCGCCTACTTCTGTTTAAGTTATCTGCAAATTGGTAAGTTAACCTTAATAAAGCTTGCTCTGCTTTTTTGAGTGCTTGAAAATTCTAATATTATTGCTACTACTTAAAAGATTTGAATTTAACAGAGCGATTACAGACTTCCCTGAGTGCGATCGCGCGAGAACGCGATCCTTATATGGCAACGGCTGGGCATTTTTTTGTCCAAGAATACATCCGCCAGGAATTTTCCCAATGGGGAAGTGTGGAAATCCACACCTTTGAAGTCAGAGGTAAAGCTTGTAATAACTTGATATTAAATTTACCATCCCAAGCCAAAGGGCAAAAAAAGGATTTGCTACCAATTTTAATTGGCGCTCATTATGATGGGGTTCCGGGAACAGTTGCGGCTGATGATAATGCTACAGGTGTGGCGGTGTTGCTGGAATTGGCAAGAAAGTTTGCTGCTGAACCTGTCAGATATCCCTTAAGGCTGGTTGCTTTCGATATGGAAGAATACGGCTTACTGGGTAGTGCTGACTATGCAGCCCTGTTGCATCAACAAAAGCAACAGCTACGCTTAATGATCTCCTTAGAAATGCTGGGCTATAAGGATTCTACACCTGGTTCCCAAAGTTACCCTCCTCCTCTGGAACGCTTCTACCCAGATACAGGTGATTTTATTGCTTTAATTGGTAACTTGCGGACATTGCCTGACTTAATTGGAATGAGTCGTAATATTCGCAAAGCTGGCGTATCTAGTCAATGGCTACCCGTGCCGAATCGAGGTTTAATAGTTCCCCAAACCAGACTTAGCGATCATGCTCCATTTTGGGATTTGGGTTATCCGGCAATGATGGTGACAGATACGGCATTCTTGCGAAATCCACATTATCACAAAGCTAGTGATGCGATCGCTACTTTGGATTTAGATTTTCTTACTCGTGTATGTGAAGGGTTAGAGATGGCGATTCGGCGGTTGTGATTTATATTACATTTGATGCGTGAGTCTTGCATTTTTCACCTGACTTACTTGTTGCAAACTGTTGTATATTTTTTATTAATCAATATCTTCAACTTTTTTCAATTGGTTATACTATCTTGTTGATGCGATCGCGCATTGGGAGTCAAAGTAATTAGATCGTCAATATTACGCTTCATTGTTTCACAAATTGCGTCTAATGGTAAATCATTAGCATCATAACCAAAGGGGTTTTCTATCTCTAAGCCGATGGCTTCAATACCAAACAAAGTGAACCCAACCAAAGCAGACACTAAACCTGTCCACCAACCGAGACTGTCTACTATTTGAAATGGTAACAAAAAGCAATATAGTATCAGTAATTGCTTCAAATGAATAGCATAAGCAAGCGGCATAGGCGTTTTTAAAATACGTTCGCAAGCACCTAAATTATCCACAAGACTATTCAATAATTCTTGCATTGATGTTAGCTGGTAGCTATTAAGACAATTACGATCGTACTGTTGCTGTAAATAATCTCCTATCCAAAAGGCAACCTCTATAGGAGGATTATTCATAATCTTCAGTTTTATGTACTTAGTAGATGGCATTAAGTCTTCTAACTCGCTGTTGACACCTTCTCCTCGCAAATGTAATTTAGTTGTTATAGCAAACGCTACCAATAAGTTTAATGCCGTAATTTTCTTATCTTTATCTTCTGGTGAAATTTCATCAACTGATACCCAAATTTGCCGAGCTAAATTTCGGACGTTATTTACTATAGAACCCCAGCATTTTCTCCCTTCCCAAAATCGCTCATAAGCAGTATTTGTACGAAAAACAAGTAACAAACCTAAAACAATACTAGGAATCACATTTACTAAAATAGGCTGGGATACAGGTTTTTCAAAATGGTGAAGCAGAGAAATTAAAAATCCAAAAGCTCCACACCATAAAACATGTTTTAAAATTGCTTTTATTACTGAACCTTTAGGTTGTAATGCTGTGCGGAACCATTTTATTTTTTCGTTCATCATGTATTCACCCTAATAAAATATATTTATTGAACCGATGTGTTCAGTAGTTTTTTGCTTAAAAATAAGCATTATAAAAGTAGCATAATTAGCGAAGAAATACGTGAAAAAATATTCTTGTTAGAAACATAATATACTGACGATTATGTATTTCATTCTAGTTTCTGTTATACAATTTAAAGTCCGCGTTAAATACTTATTATTAGGACTGAAGCAAACATTATATAAAAGTCAAAAACAATGCTAGGGCAGACTACAACTAAACTCAAATTGTCAAGAGATGTAACTATTTCCCAGTGGCAGCATAAATCCCGCATTTGATCCCGATAAATCTATGGAAGAAAAGGTATATTCCTATCGATAATGTTCATACAGCATTAGTCGGTATCATGTACCCCAGTAAATCAAAAAGTTCTAGCCTGTAAAAATCCTGCCCTGTACATTAAACGTCTAGACATAACTTATTTGGTTATGTCTTTTTTGTTGTCGTTAGTCTCAAAACGTTGAATTTCAATCAAATAGCCATCAGGATCGCGGAAAAAACAATGGTAAATGTTGTACTTTTCATTTAGTGTCGGTGGCTTTTCAAATTCAACGTCACGTTCTTTGAGATATTCAAACCATTCATCCACCTGCTGTGTTACTAGGGTAAAAATAACACTTGATTGCTTTTCGGTTTGAGGAGCTGATGTTTCGCTTGCTTGACACAATCCTAAGTATCCAGAACCACTAACAGTATAAATTCGACAGGTAACTTGGTCAAGCCATAACTCCAAACCTAGCTTTTGTTCGTAGAATTCTGTAGATACATTCAGATTATGGGTAGAAAGGAAGGTAATTTGCTGGTCTATTTGCGGATAAGTAGACATAAAACACATTTGAGTATATACCCTAACGACATCGGGCGATCGCAGATGTAAAAATTGATTGATGTTAGAAACCTGTTACTGCTCCAGAATGCCTTAAGTGCATCTGGAGTTTCTTTTTGGAAAAAGCCATAAAAATTTTCCCAATCATCCTGATATGGCAAAATATGGCTGAATAAGGATGCATACTGAATTATCTATATTTAACACGGGCATCACTTATTGATGTACCCTTCCTGCCAAACAACTCTCGCAAAACAGCCTCAGATTATCTGGGGCTGTTTTGCGTTATTTCTCACAGAGAAGGAATGCAAACAAGAATCCTCAAACACTTTTATCTACATTTGAGTGTATACCCTGATGACGTAGTATTCTCTCAGTGTGAAAATTTGGTATAGGTAAATGCGTATCTTTCCTGACTCCAGATTTGTCACAAACATTTCTGGAGTTTTTTCATTCAAAAATGAAGTAAATAATTAAGTGCGATCGCACTTCCAATTTTGACTAGATCAAAGTGCGATCGCAGTAAATATAAATGTTTATTTCGTTGTATATGTTACAAAAATATCCTTTTTCATTTCAACTTCTGCCGGTGCTTCTGGATCGTAAGCTGGTGATAATAAAAAACTAGCAAACGACGGCAAAGGAACTCCAGTTTTAGAACTACATGAGGGATAAAATAATGTGTAAAATGGCTCGGCGACAGAAGGTGTACTAAGTTTAACTTCCATAGCAGTTGCTAAAGCCTGAGCGCGGCTTTGAGCATCTTTCATCGCTGATTGATAAACTGAACTCTGCAAAGCCTGACAGTCATTTACTGCGTACTCAACACCCACACTCTTGACAGAAAGGTTTTCAATTTCGCTTGTGGACTTGTTCGCTGTAGCAACAATTTCCTGGACGCGATCGCGCGTTGGTTTTTCTAGCCTCACCAATATCTTGGCGTTATTTTCACTGGAATTAGGGTTAATTTGCACTTGAATTTTATCAGCCCTAATGCCTTTAGCAACTAAGCTATCCACTACAGGCTGAAGAGTTGTTTTAGTTAGAGATTTTTTGCTTGGTAAAGGTTCTGCTGCTGTTTTGTAATTAAAAAGTAGAGTCGGTGAGGATATGCGACGGGTTTCGGGTAGAGATGATGGTTGCGTTTGTAACTCATCATTGCTACCTCCACTATTGCTACCTCCACTACTGAATACCAACTCAATATCCGCTGTATCTGCTGGCACTCTCACTACCCCTTGACCGATTACCATTAATGAATGGCGATCGCTCGCTGGTGGGTAAAACAATTGGGCATTAGTGACTTTGGGTGTTAATGCTCCTACCCCGACAGTCACGGAAATACTTAGCATTAGAGCAGTTATTTTTCTCATATCCTGGGAATATCCTTTGAACTTAGTGATTGTCAAAGTTTACACTTCAAGAGGAATCTACGTAAAAAAATATTGAGCTAATCCCACAGCCTTTAGCCGTGAGATTAACTCAAAAATTCAAAATTCATTGCGGACGTTATTGATATCTCAGCAGAGAGCCAAATCTTGTTAGAACTATTAACCAAACCAGTGAGAGGGTTCACAAGCTGGTTGAACTGTTTCACAAACACGATGGCTAATCCAATCTGACTTTTCTTGAACGATTAGACAAATACCTTGGTGAATCAAATTCTGTAAATGTAGTTGCTGCTCTAAGGGTTTACGAGGCAATTTGTAATAAGCCAAGCTTCCTTGTTGAGCCTCCGCTGGAATCTGTTCATCAGACATGACGCTGTAAAAGGAGGGAATGCGGTTGAGGACGAAAGTAATTAGCTCTTGGCGTAAATCAGGAATTGCAAAGGCTTGTTGATATGGATGGGATGGATATGTATTCAAAATACTTTCAATTTCTACCACTATTGATTGTTGTGTTAAATTGACTACTGTTTTCATGGTTTTTAAACTCCTTTTTTAATCAAGTCAATGCTTGGTGGAGAAAATAACTTTTTTAGATGGCAACATCGTGATGATAATCAGTTAAAAGTAATTCAACTTACAGATGCAATCAAGCCCGAAACTAGCCTCTTATCTTGGTACAATCTCAGACATTTGGCTTTGCTTGTTTTAGTTAAAGTTTATCCTGTCTCACAGCATTACTTATTAAAACAGCGTCCAATAAGCTGGTAAGTTACCGACATTTTATATTTATAATCCTAATTATTTCAATTTTCTGCCTTTTTAGCAGAAATCTACATAAAACGCAGCATAAAGACTAGGGGATCAAGATTAACAGCAAGAAAACCACTTGAATTAGGAACAAGCTTTTCATGAAGTTAAGCTTTTTGGGTAATTGGCATCACTTTTTAGGTTCGCAGCAAAATTTGCTATTTCATCTAAAAAACTTATTTGTTGTACTTTGATTTAGTCAGTGAGAAAAATGGCGACTGACGATAGTGCAGGATCAGTCTAGCTACAGATGAAACGATCGGGCAAAAACGTTTAAAAAGTTCACATTATTGAAAGGGAAATGATGCAACTGATTGTTAATTTCATCAGCCGCAGCTAATCCAGAAAGCATCGCACCTTCGACAAGATTGCCGCCACACCAATCACCACAGCAAATTAAAGGTAAGGGAGTTCCAGCAGACAAAAAAGCTTCGTGCCAAGGACGGCTGGGAAAGGCATAACGCCAACGATGTACTTGCATCCATTCGGCAGTATTCAGCCAAGGAAGGGACAGAGATTCAGCTGCTCGTTGCAACATATATTGTCCCGCAGGTTGTAAATCCTGTGATTCTAGATGACGTTGGGCAAAATCAGCGCTACTTTGCACCACAAAATGTGGTTGTTGAGGGTTAGGACGCTTGCTACTGTCCAAACCAATCCATGCTAAATCAGCATCATCCACAAAAGTTAGGGCTTTCCACTGAGGGAGGGGTTGAGATGTAGAAGGATATCCAGCGATCGCACTAATCGAAGGATAAAATTCTACAGAACGCAAGTTATCAAGAAAGGCTGCATCCAATACACTTTCACCCAAAGGTTCTAACAGCATCACAGCTTGGGGTGCAGGAATAGCAACAACTATAGCTTTTGCAGTTAATTCTTCATTACTAGATTCGAGAGTCAAACGCCAGCTATTTTCGGGAGTTTGGGTAATACCAATAACACGCTGATTCAGTAATATTTCTAAACCTGGGGCGAGGGATTTAGTGATCGCACTCATTCCCCCAGGCGCAACATAACGCGGACTGCGGTTTTTCGGTTCAGATAAAGGAGCGCCTGTTGTAAGTTCGTAAACCTCATCTATCCAAACTTCTAGGATATTGCGATCGCGCAATATCTCCACAAAACGTTCCAATAATTCACCCTTTGGTTTCAGGTAACAAGCCCCATGATCCGCCAAAGTTCCATGCAAGCGGCGTGTAGCTAATCTTCCTCCCAAACCACGCGACTTTTCCACCACTACCACCGAATATCCAGCTTGACTTAACTGCTGGGCACAGACTAAACCAGCAATTCCGGCACCAATCACTGCAATATCAGTCATGAGTCAATAGTCCTTAGTTAGTTATTGGTCATTAGTTATCATCAAAGGACAAAATTACTACTAATGACTGCTGAAAGCTAATAGTAGAATAAGGTACAGAAAGCTGCACGGAAGGGAGGAAGGGAAATTGGATGAAATGAGGGCGGCGCTAGAGTTAGCGACCGAAGAAGAATTGCAAGACTTAACGGCAATTCTATTTAGTCGTAAGTTCAATCCCTTAGACTATGTACACACACCCGAACCCATCGAAGTACAAAGCCAAGACCGCAAAGCTTGGTTAGATGCACTAGAGGGCCGCTTTCGTTTTTTGGCGGCAGATGGGATCACAGTATTACGGGGACGCACAGGCCAGGTAACTTACCGACAAGCCTTAGTTCAAGTATGTAAATATCTAAAAATTCCCTATTCTAATCAGCTGGCAACTATTGATTTAGAAGCAGAAGTATTTTTGCATCTACTAGGACAGGTGTGGAAAAAATTACCGGAACAAGAAAAACAAAAATTGACTGTCCAGGTGCAGCGTCAGCTGCTCAAATCAGAATTAAAACAACCCTTACCACTTTTATTGCAACGTGACCCCTTGGGGTTACTTTTCAAAGGCGGTAGTGCGATCGCGGTTACTTCTCTTCTCCAGCCACTTGTACTTAAGCAAATTGCCCGTCAATTCGCCATCCACTTTGCTACTTATGAAGTAGCCAAACAAGCGGCAATTACAGGCTCAGAGGCAGCTGCAACGCAATTTCAAAGCTATGTAACGATGCAAATGGCGCAACGGGGTATGACAGTGAGTGCAGCTCGTTATGGGGCAGCCCGCACGATGTTTGCCGTGATTGGGCCAATGATGTGGACTTGGTTTATTGCAGATTTGGGCTGGAGAGCGATCGCTACTAACTATGGTCGAATCATCCCCACCATCTTCGCCTTAGCTCAAATTCGCCTCACTCGTGAGGAATGTTGGGAGCCAGCTTGAACAAGGTTTTTGAATATTTCAAGTCTCGTTGGCAATCTTCTTGGAACTACTCTCTATGGGCATTGTTAATCTTCCCATTGAGTCCTTTTGTGGGGGCTGTAACTGTAGGTTTTGTCTCATTAATAACTTGGCTGAAACAACCCCGCAAAATTAATCGCCGCCCCCTCAACTGGGGATTTGCCCTGTTGAGTGTATTACTGATCGTGAGTGCTGGGTTTGCCCAAGACAAAACAGCAGCTTTCCTCGGCTTATTTAATTTATTACCATTCTTTTTACTTTTCGCTGCCCATAGCGCTCTGATTCAAACATTTGCCCAATTGCGGCAAATGGCTTGGGCTTTGGTAATTGGTTCCATGCCAGTAGCAATTATGGGCTTGGGACAATTATTTTTAGGCTGGAGTTTCAAGTTCGAGTTTGTGTGGGTTGTGTTTAGTTGGACAATCACACCAAGCGGAAATCCACCAGGTCGTATCGCTTCACTTTTCTTGCACGCTAATACCTTCGCAGCTTATCTAGTAATAGTTTTCATCCTTAGTCTAGGGTTGTGGATCGAACAATGGCGATTAGGGATGAGGTATTGGAAATTGGGCATAAGAGGCAGAGGGGCAGAGGGGCAGAGGGGCAGGGGGGAAAGACTGACTGCGCCCCAGTCTCCAGTCCCCTTTCTCTTCCTAACCCTGGCGGTAATTACAAATTTCATTGCCTTAATTTTCACCAACTCACGTAATGGGTGGGCGATCGCTATTTTTGCCTGTTTAGCTTATGCACTTTACCAAGGTTGGCGCATTCTTGTAGGTAGCGTTGCTGCGATCGTTTCTACTATTCTTTTGGCGGCTTTTGCTCCCTCATCAGTCGCTCAAATTTTTCGCTTTGTAGTTCCTGCCTTCTTTTGGGCAAGGTTAAATGACGATATGTATCCAGATAGACCAGTCGCTTTAATGCGAAAAACTCAGTGGGAGTTTGCCTGGTCTTTAGCTCAACAACATCCTTGGACTGGTTGGGGATTACGCAGTTTTAGTACACTTTACAAAGCAAAGATGCAGATTCCCTTGGGTCATCCTCATAACTTGTTTTTGATGTTATCTGCTGAAACTGGTTTTCCCAGTACTTGTTTATTTTGTGGCTTACTAGCTTGGATTTTGATTAAAAGTGTGCATTTACTGCAAAATTCAAAATATATAGATACAGGAGACAAATTGATATTTTTCAGTTATCTTCTGGCTTTTGTTGGATGGATTTTATTGAATACAGTAGATGTAACCCTCTTTGATTTTCGTTTGAATGCGCTTTCATGGCTAATTTTGGCTGCTATTGCTGGAGTGGTACATCGCGATCGCGAAAAAGACAAGCTTGCATCTCGTCAAAATTAGCTATTAGTTTTTTCAGTGTATGCACTGGGGACATTGAGAGTTTTAAGTTAATAAGATTGTTATATTCACGTCTGTGAGTGTGACTAATACCTAATTAGTCACTGTTGCTGATTGTTGGGAAGGTGTAGGGACATCCCTTTGGGGTTTTCCTGCATGACGGGCATCTCTTGTAGATGCCCTTTTGTATATTTATTATTTTTATTCAGTTAAACACAATTCAAAATTTTATTTAACCTTACAGAATATCGAAAATAATTTTAACTTTAATCAAGGAATGTAAAGTATGGTTCCTGAAATTAAAGTAGGTCTTTGTAACCCGCCAGAACCTATTTATTTGTATGTTAAAAGTGGTGAACTAAGTAGAGAATCTTATCTTTGGTATCATTACGACATCAATAATAAAATAACTATTCCTGTTCAACAGACAGGATTGACTGGGTATATATCAGAACTTAAGTTAACGACAAAAGACTTTAGAGAAAGGGATAATATTAAATTAGATATTGTTGTTAGAGCCGATGAAATTTATATTATTAGGACTGAGATAGAAACTAACTTTGCTAAAACTTTTCTTTTGGCTGCATCACTAGTTCAGGACTTTTCTAAGCCCTCAATCATCGCTGTAATTGCTGGCAAAGAAAATGTGGTTTTTTGCCGACTTTACGACGCGGCGACTAAAATCAGGATTCGCTCTGAATGGAACAAAGATACTGATTGGACGGCAATTATTGATAGTGTTCAAACTAAGTTGCAGATATCTCAAAATTCCCATATCGTTTCTGCTGAGGCAATACTATTCTGAATAACTGAGGAATTTGGCAAAGTAATACCAGTTTTAGCTATGGGGTTGAAGACCGAAAATCTTTATATGACTAAGATTCAAATCGCGTCCAATATTCTGATTGGCATTAAATACTACGATAACCTTTATGGTGTAAGCTCTCGGTAAAATGGGTGTGTCGGTAACGAAAAAAAGACGCTTCCATAACCAACCTTATGCTCACAACAGCTAACTTTCTTCAGTACACCCAATGGTCAGGTATAGCTACCTTGGTATTTGCTGCCTTGACATTTTTGGCTTTTATTCTCAAATGGGGCATCCGCTTTCGGTTGGTGGGTACGACTGGCTTTATGCTGGTGCTGACTGCTGGTTTATTTGGGCTTTCAATAGTTCCCTTAAGTCGGACTGTGATTCCAGGAGCAGCGCGGTACACTCTAGTTTATGACAATGGCTCAACACAAGCGGTGATTGCCACATCACCCCAAATTACACCCACACAATTAGAAGCAACTTTACGTCAAGCAGCTAGCAATCTCTTTTCTTATGGTCGCTCTGGTACACGGGAAGACGACAATTTGACAGTTCGTGCCCGCACTATTATCCACCCGGAAACAGGGATTTCTGTCCCAGTTTATTTGGGTGAGGTTAAGCGATCGCTCGTTTCTCATCAAAATTCACCGGTAACAGTCAAAATTTACACAGACAATTTCGCCAAATTGCCAAAACCTACTGCTTAAGAGGCAGGGAGCAGGGGAGCAGAGGAGCAGAGGAGCAGAGGAGCAGGGGAGCAGTAGCAGTAAGTCTTTCCCTTGTGCCCCATGCTCAATGCCCAATGCCCCATGCCCCATACCCAATGCCCCATGCCCAAAGAACAAAAATAAATTACCTGTTATCAGGATGACAACAATTATTTTGTATATACTGATACAATAATGGTTATTTTTAGATTAAGATATTCACACTTTAGTGGTTATACTGTGGGAAAAAGTTAATCAGCGTGGGGTAATGGGTACTGACAGTTGTAATTTGTCAGTTGTTGTCCTAAGTGCCCCTGTTGCCATTTTTAAAATTCTTTGCAGCAAATCAAAGGGTTGTATGTCTGTAGCTAAAAATTGCATGAAATAGCACGATCGCCTACACATTATCAATTCTCGATTGCTTTTCTTGAGAATCTGACAATGGTAATGTTAATTAATTATAGGGTTATTCAAAACTTTGATAGTTCGGAATTCCAGGCCAATGGGTATTTATAGATTCAAGGAATGTCGTCAAACTACTCAATCAGTAGGCAACAGAACTGATCTATTTAATTGCTTGGCTCAAATCCAGATCGGCCGCGTGTCAGGTTAAAGCCATCCAAAAACCAGTTTGGCAACAAGTATCCTCGAACGCTAGTCTATATTATTAAGAAATATCAAGGTTTTGGTAAACGAGATTATATGCCCAATAATTTTTCTACTCAACCTTCTTTGTCTACTCAAACCTCTAGTTCATTATTTACGCTCACAGTTTCCCCTGCAAAAGTAATCCGTGGTTCCGGGGTGTTGCAAACAGCCGCAGCAGAGATTGCCTGTTTGGGAAGTCGTCCCTTAATTGTGGCAGGTAAGTCTACTCTCGCTATCAGCCAACAAAATTTACAACCAGTTTTAGAAGCGCACCAGTTACATACTGTGCAAGCTTCTTATGGTGCAGATTGCTGCGAAGCTAGCCTAAAATCTTTACATAAAAAGGCAAAAGAACATAAGGCTGATGTAATTATTGGTGTTGGTGGCGGCAAAGCCCTAGATACAGCGAAACTAGTCGCACAGCAGTTACATCTACCAGTAGTGACAATTCCGACTTCCGGGGCTACTTGTGCAGCTTGGAGTGCCTTATCGAATGTTTATTCGGAAGATGGGGTTTTTCTCTACGATGTGGGGCTATCTCGTTGTCCCGATTTATTGATACTTGATTATGACTTGATTAAAACTGCACCACAAAGTACCTTGGTAGCTGGAATTGGTGATGCGATCGCTAAATGGTACGAAGCCTCAGTTAGCAGTGGACACTTGCAAGACACTTTAATTATTGCTGCGGTGCAACAAGCACGAGTTTTGCGAGATATCCTTTTACAAAAGTCAGCCGCCGCCCTCGAAGAACCAGGTAGTGAGGTTTGGCGAGAAGTGGTAGATGCCAGTGTGTTACTTGCCGGGGTAGTTGGGGGACTTGGAGGAGCGCAGTGCCGCACTGTTGCCGCCCATGCCGTGCATAACGGTTTAACTCATATTTCAGGACATGGCAGTATTCATGGCGAAAAGGTTGCTTTTGGGATCTTAGTGCAACTGCGTTTAGAAGAAATGCTACAAGGCAATCAACTAGCAGCATCGGCACGACAACAGTTGTTAAAGTTCTACACAGAAATTGGACTACCCCAGAAATTAAGTGATTTAGGATTGGGCAATATTACATTAGGTGAATTGCAAACAGCCGCCGAAATGGCTCTAGTTCCAAATTCTGACATCCATCGACTACCATTTAAAGTCGCGCCAGAACAGTTGATGGCGGCAATGGTTTCTACCACTGCACCTATAGATAGTAGAGATACTGCAAATCGAGTTTCGCCCAAGGGAATGAGTGACGAGGTTTTATGAGTTTAAATTGGATTGTCCCAGCAGAACGCATACAAAAACTACCACCTTATGTATTTGCCCGTTTAGATGAACTGAAAGCTAAAGCACGGGAACAAGGGTTAGATTTAATTGACTTGGGTATGGGAAACCCCGATGGTGCAACACCAGCACCAGTAGTCGAAGCGGCGATCGCAGCTTTAAAAGATCCCGCCAATCACGGTTATCCGCCTTTTGAAGGCACTGCTAGTTTCCGCCGTGCCATCACTAACTGGTATCGTCGCCGTTATGATGTGGTTCTCGATCCTGATAGCGAAGCCTTGCCATTGCTGGGTTCTAAAGAAGGATTAACTCATTTAGCACTCGCCTACGTTAACCCTGGTGATTTAGTTCTGGTTCCTTCCCCAGCTTATCCGGCACATTTTCGCGGCCCGGCGATCGCTGGTGGGAAAATCCATAGTTTGATTCTTAAACCCGAAAATGACTGGTTAATTGATTTAGCTGCCATTCCTGACGAAGTTGCCAGACAAGCTAAAATTCTCTATTTCAACTATCCCAGCAATCCCACTGCTGCCACAGCCCCCCGCGAATTTTTTGAAGAAATAGTCGCTTTCGCCCGCAAATATGAAATTTTGCTGGTGCATGATTTGTGTTACGCCGAATTAGCTTTTGATGGTTATCAACCCACTAGCTTGTTAGAAATTCCCGGCGCGAAAGATATTGGTGTGGAGTTTCACACCTTATCTAAAACCTACAATATGGCTGGTTGGCGCGTTGGGTTTGTCGTGGGGAACCGCCATGTAATTCAAGGTTTGCGGACGCTGAAAACTAACTTGGATTACGGCATTTTTGCAGCATTACAAACAGCAGCCGAAACAGCTTTGCAACTACCAGATGTGTATTTGCACGAGGTACAACAACGTTATCGTACCCGCCGCGATTTCCTGATTCAAGGGTTAGGAGAGTTAGGTTGGGATATCCCCAAAACCAAGGCGACGATGTATCTTTGGGTGAAGTGTCCCGTTGGTGTTGGTTCCACAGATTTTGCCCTGAACGTGTTGCAACAAACAGGCGTTGTGGTTACTCCAGGTAATGCCTTTGGCGTTGCAGGTGAGGGTTATGTCAGGATCAGTTTGATTGCAGACTGCGATCGCTTGGGTGAAGCTTTACATCGCTTCAAGCAAGCTGGCATCCGCTATCAACCTGAAGCTGTAGTCCCTGCTTCAGAAGCGATCGCCGATCTGGTTAGTTGATTAGAGAAAAGAAAACTAATATTACATGACTAAAATTTTTGCTGACGATCTTTGAGATCGTGTAAAAAATACGATTATACGAAGCGGCAGCTATTGCAAGTGAACTCTCTAACGTGGACTTCCAGGTTGAGACAACCCGTAGCTATATTCAATAGACTTTTTGCAGAAGTGGGGGAAGGGATAAAGGTATGGAATTTTCCCTTCCCCTTTAACCTTTCCCCAACCGGAAAGCAAAAGTAATACCAATTTGAAAAAAGAATGCGACAAATAGACCATCTGTAGAGACGCGATTCATCGCGTCTTTACCCAAGCATGTGTCGCAATCATTAATTTAACTGGTATAACTTTTGCAAGTTGTCTAATATCTGCTGTCAAAAGCTAATGTAGCATTCATTGCCCGCAAACCAGGATATTGAATGAAGACGGAGGGCAGTTCGAGTTTACGGAAGACTGCCTTCTGCTTGCTGTCTTTCTTAATAAATACCTAATCTTAAATCCAATATCTAATTTTTTTGCTATGGTGATCCCAAAGGAATTGTTAAGTGCTTACGAGATGTAAATTAAGTGATTAATTTCCTATTTAGTATAATACAGTATAAGTATTTCATAGATAATTTATCTGCAAAATACATATTTATGGTTACTTAGTAGGTTGGGCAATACGCGTTTCAATATCTTCCAATGTTTGTAACAATAAACGATTTGCCTGCAATTTCCAACCCCATTTTTGAACTCTATAAGCTAATACAGTTCCAACTACAGACGCTAACAAGCCTATGGGTTGATTTAAAGAAATTCCTAGTAACAAACCCAATCCAGCAATTCCCCAAAATGGTAAGGCTACTGCTTGTCTTTGTTCTTCTACAACTTGGGTAATTATATTAGATTTCATCTTAGCAAGTAATGCTTCTTTTACTTGCTGCTGTTCTGTTACGGATACTGTTAAACCTATTTTACGGCGTAGTTTTTCTATTTTACGGGCATCAGTACTGTATTCAGTTAGTTCATCTTCTGCCATTTTCAGGAGTCGTTCTAGCTGCGCCATAATTTATTACATCCGGTATTTCGATCGAGTTATTAAACTGAATAATTGTTAATTTTTATTGCTTATAGCTTTGGATTTAATCGCCAAATATCAAACTACGCGACAGAATCAAAAATCTCAAGTTGAATATGGGAAAAATAAATATAGTAGCAGTTATGCACTTACAAGTTGAGTATAAACTAAAAAGGTAATATTTATGACTACAGTATCAAAAAGCACTTTGTCTCTATCTGCCCAAGAGCGATCGCTCATCTTGTGGTTTGATGAAATTGGGATTGCTGATATCCCAGTAGTTGGTGGTAAAAATGCCTCACTAGGGGAAATGATTCAACAGCTAACACCCAAAGGCATTAACGTTCCCACAGGATTTGCCACTACTGCTTACGCTTATCGTCATTTCATTCAATCAGCGGGGTTAGAAGCGAAGCTACGCAAACTTTTTGCTGACTTGAATGTTGAAGATGTCAAAAATTTACGAGAACGCGGCAAAAAAGCGCGATCGCTATTAATCCACACACCATTTCCTGTAGAATTGCGCGAGGCGATCGCCAAAGCATACCATAGTCTCTGTGAGCGATACCATGCAGACACAGATGTGGCAGTCCGTTCCAGTGCCACTGCTGAAGACCTTCCCGATGCTAGTTTTGCTGGACAGCAGGAAACTTACCTCAACGTTGTCGGTGTCGAAGGAGTTTTAGCAGCTTGTCATAAATGCTTTGCTTCTCTATTTACCGATCGCGCTATTTCTTATCGTCACGCCAAAGGATTTGACCACTTTAGCATTGCTCTGGCTGTGGGCGTGCAAAAAATGGTGCGCTCTGATTTAGCAACCTCTGGAGTGATGTTCTCCATTGATACAGAAACAGGTTTTAAGGATGCGGCACTAATTACAGCCGCCTACGGTTTAGGTGAAAATGTTGTCCAGGGGTCTGTAAATCCCGATGAATATTATGTTTTTAAACCAACTTTAAAAGCTGGTTTCCGCCCAATTATCGATAAAAAATTGGGCAGCAAAGAACTAAAAATGATTTATGATGACGGCTCAAAATTTACGAAAAATGTTTCGGTTTCACCCAGTGAAAGAGGTAAATTCGCTCTGAGTGATGAAGAGATTTTACAACTAGCAAGTTGGGCGTGTTTAATTGAAGACCATTATTCCCAAGTCCACGGCATTTTCACTCCAATGGATATCGAGTGGGCAAAAGATGGGATTACTAACCAACTTTTTATTGTGCAAGCGCGCCCCGAAACCGTACAGTCGCAGAAGACGGGAAATGTGTTGCGGAGTTATCGTTTGTTATTGGGGAATCGAGAATGGGGAATCGGGAATGGGGAAAATTCCCACTCCTCACTGCCTGATTCCCAATCCTTAATCCCCCTGGTTACGGGAAGTGCAATTGGGGAAGCAATTAGTCAGGGAAAAGCACGCTTAATTCTAGATGTTCAGAAACTAGAACAGTTCCAAGTCGGAGAAGTTTTGGTGACAGAGAGAACCGATCCCGATTGGGAACCAATTATGAAACGCGCCAGTGCAATTGTCACCAATTCTGGAGGCCGCACGTGTCATGCAGCAATAATTGCGCGAGAATTGGGTGTACCTGCGATCGTGGGATGCGGTAATGCTACGGACATCTTGAAACCTGGCCAAGAGGTAACAATTTCTTGTGCTGAAGGGGAAGAAGGAAAAGTTTATTCAGGCTTATTACCTTTTGAAGTTAAAGAAGTTCCTTTAGAAAACTTACCCCGCACCCGCACTAAAATTTTAATGAATGTGGGTAATCCCCAAGAAGCATTGAGTTTATCGGCAATTCCCAACGATGGCGTAGGTTTAGCTCGGACAGAATTTATCATTGCTAACCAAATTCAAATTCATCCAATGGCGTTGATTCACTATGACTCGTTAAAAGATGAATTTGCCAAAGCTAAAATTGCTGATATTACTGCACTTTACGACGATAAACCCCAATATTTTGTAGATAAATTAGCTCAGGGCATTGGTAGAATTGCCGCAGCATTTTATCCGAAATCAGTGATAGTCCGAACCTCAGATTTCAAAAGTAATGAATATGCCAATTTATTAGGTGGGCGACAGTTTGAACCCCATGAAGAAAACCCAATGCTGGGTTGGCGGGGGGCGGCGCGTTACTACGATGAAGGCTACAGAGAAGCTTTTGCCTTAGAATGTCATGCCCTCAAAAGGGTACGGGAAGAAATGGGTTTGACAAATGTCATCCCAATGATTCCCTTTTGTCGCACCCCTGACGAGGGGCGTTTGGTTTTAGCAGAGATGGCAAAAAATGGTTTAAAGCAAGGTGTTAACGGTTTGCAGGTTTATGTGATGTGTGAGTTGCCCAGTAATGTGATTCTGGCTGAGGAATTTGCTGAGGTATTTGATGGCTTCTCCATTGGTTCTAACGATCTAACTCAATTGACACTAGGGATAGACAGGGATTCGGCGTTAGTAGCGCGATTATTTGATGAACGCAGTCCAGCTGTTAAGCGAATGGTACAAATGGTCATAGAAACAGCGAAAAAATGCGATCGCAAAATCGGCATTTGTGGGCAAGCACCCAGCGACTATCCAGAATTTGCCCAGTTTTTGGTGGAACAGGGAATTGACTCGATTAGTCTAAATCCTGATTCGGTTTTAAAGACAATGCTAGAAGTGGCAAAAGTCGAGGGTAGTAATTCGTAATTCGAGTAATTTATGCCAGTTAGAGACCGCTACCACCAGAACGTCAAAAATGCCCTAATTAAAGATGGCTGGACAATTACCGACGATCCATTTCATCTGGGGGAAAAAGGGATATGTATGTTGACCTGGGTGCAGAGAAATTGATTGCTGCTGAAAAGGAAGGACAGCAGATAGCCGTTGAGATTAAAACGTTTCGCAGCGTATCGGACATGACTGATCTCGAACACGTGCTGGGACAGTATCTTGCATACCGCTCTGTGATGAGTAGAACCAATCCCGAACGCGTCCTCTACCTCGCCGTTCGGGACGAAGTATACGCCGATATCTTTGATGAACCAATTGCTAAACTTTTGATAGAGGATTACAAAGTTCATATCATTGTATTTCAACTAGAGCAAGAGGTTATTTTTAGATGGATACCTTGGAGCAGTACAGGCAATTAATTCGGAATATTCTGATTGAACATACAAAAATCCCCTTCAGCATTGGCAATATTCAATTTGAAACAGTTTTCGACGGCGAACAAGACCGTTGTTGATGATTTTGGGAAGAGAACCTGCCTATGATTTATCTCCTACTGTGACTCGTCGCGTTCACGGCTGCCTGATTCACATTGATATTATTGATAGCAAAATTTGGATTCAACGTGATGGCACTGAAGAGGGGGTAGCAACGGAACTGGTTAGGGCTGGTGTGTCGAAAGATCGGATTGTATTGGGATTTCGGTCTGAAGAACTGCGGAAAGATTTAGAATTTGCGTAGTTTACCGCCGCAGGCATCGCATAGCCAACGTTAGTTAAACCTCTGGATAATTGCCCATAGCATAGCGATCGCTATATTTTGTTTGTTAATTGTCTACAAAACTTTTGACTGCTCAACCATAAGTATCTTAGTATTTTGCAGAATGGCAATTTATTTTAGCCAAAAGCAAGATGACAAATCTTTTGGAAACCGAACGCTTGATCATTCGCAGTTGGATACCCGAAAGCGATGCCGAACAAGCGTTTGCAATTTACAGCGATCCTGAAGTTACGCACTTTCTTGGTAAATCTTCTCGCGTCACAAGCATTGAGTCACAGCGTCAGCGCTTGATTGAAGGTATCGAGCGAATGCACCAACGCAACAATGGTACTGGAGCTTGGGCAATTTTTGAAAAGGAAAGTACAACAATTGTGGGAACTATCCTTCTTAAACAATTGCCCGACAAAGATGGTTTACCCACTCAAGATTATGAAGTAGGCTGGGAATTGCGGCGAGCTTCTTGGGGTAAAGGGTATGCAACAGAAGCCGGACGAGTTATGCTCAATTACGGATTTAGTGTTTTGAACTTGCCAGTGATTTATGCCGTAGTGAAGCCAGAAAATCATGGTTCAATCCGTGTAACAGAACGATTGGGTATGAAACCAATAGGGCGGACAAACAAGTATTACGGTATTGAACTACTCCTGTTTCAACTAGATGCACCTGAAGAGTGGAAGGGGAATAGAGGAGCAGTTCTTGAGCAGAGGGCAGGGGGGCAAAGGAGTGGAGTTGAAAGACTCATTCACGAGTATTAAAGACTCGTCGGCGAGTATTAAAGACTCATTCATGAGTATCAAAGACTCATCGGCGAGTATCAAAGACTCATTCACGAGTATCAAAGACTCGTCGGCGAGTATCAAAGACTCATTCACGAGTATCAAAGACTCATCGGCGAGTATCAAAGACTCGTCGGCGAATATAAAAGACTCATTCACGAGTATCAAAAACTCATCGGCGAGTATCAAAGACTCATTCCCTATTCCCCATGCCCAATGACAAATGACAAATGACAAATGACTAAAAAGTGGTTCCGAATTGGGATGGTGAGTGTATTTCTTTTCTCACTCGCCTTAAGGTTTTGGGGACTGGAGCGATTCAACACTCTGGTATTTGATGAAGTTTACTTTGCCAAATTTGGTAATAATTATCTTACGCATACGCCATTTTTTAATGCTCATCCGCCGCTAAGTCAATATATGATCGGCATCGGCATTTGGATTGGCAGTCACATTCCTTTTTGGCACGATACGGTTAATGGATTAACAGGTTCATTGCGATCGCCTTGGACTTATCGTTGGTTCAATGCCCTTACAGGCTCATTTATTCCTGTAGTTGTGGCTGCGATCGCTTATCAGTTAAGTTATCGTCGTACCTTTGCAATACTTGCAGGATTATTCACAGCTTGTGATGGTATTTTTTTAGTTGAGTCTCGGTATGCTCTAAGTAATATTTATATCGTCATTTTTGGTTTGTTAGGGCACTGGTTTTTATTATTGGGATTAGATAACCAAAATCGGCGGCGTTCTTTTTGGTTAGTTTTTGCTGGCATTGGTTTTGGTGCCTCAGTCGGTACTAAGTGGAATGGTTTATGGTTCCTATCAGGTGCTTATCTCATTTGGATAGCAGCTTGGATAATTCATTTGATACATTCTTTCTCTAACTCCAAATTCTTTTTTAAATCCCCCTCATTAGAACAGGAGGCAGGAGGCAGAAGGCAGGAGGCAGAAGGTAGGAGGCAGGAGTTAGGAGTTAGGAGTCAGCAGGTAGAAGGCAGGAGTCAAGAGGCAGGAGTTTCTACTTATTCTCCCTCATCCCCCTTATCTACATCATCTCAGACACCACTACAAAATTTAACTCAGCTAAATATTTTTCAGATGCTGTTTTATCTAGGAATTATCCCAGCTTTTATCTATAGCATCATCTGGATTCCTCACCTTCAACTAGATAAAACTTATGGATTTATTGCAGTACATCAGCAAATTTTGAAGTTTCATTTACATCTAGGTGGTAATAGTCCTAACGTACATCCTTACTGTGCTGCTTGGTATAAATGGCCGTTGATGACTCGACCAATGGCATATTATTATCAAACAGCTGAAAGTATCAGCGAACCCTTACCTGTGATGGGGCCGCCTTTACCTGCTGGTGCTGGACAAGTTATTTATGATGTCCATGCAATGGGGAATCCATTTTTGTGGTGGTTTGGTGTTGCTGCTATGTTGTTTTTAGTAGGGATGCTGGTGTCACAAGCGGTAATTCCTTGGGTGAAAAAAAAGCGTTTTTCTATGCCTGCAACCCTGAGTGTTGATACTTGGATTGCTTTGTATTTAGTTATAAATTATGCTGCTAACTTATTACCTTGGGTAAAAGTGACAAGGTGTGTTTTTATCTACCACTATATGTGTGCAGTGGTGTTTGTATTTTTAGCGATCGCTTGGTTTGTCGATCGGTGTCTTTGCAGTTATTATCAACAACTCCGAGCGCTAAGTGTCACCATTACTTTTATCATTCTGGCTGCTTTTATTTTCTGGATGCCCATTTATTTGGGTTTACCCCTTTCTCCTAACGGTTACAAGCTGCGAATGTGGTTCAACTCTTGGATTTGATTAAAAAAGAATTCAGGAGCAGAGCTGGAGACTCCGAAGCTCCGTTCAGAATCAAGCTGCTCTGGGGCGTATCCGCCATTTATGCCGAATTAAATTCTTTAGCTTGCTTCCCTGAAAGGATATTCTGGCTCCTGGCTCCTGAATTCTCTTCGTTAACATAGCTACACATATATAGAATTATTCAATCACATGGTTTTCACATTTCTTATCGCTATGTAACTTTAGTCACTGTTAGACTTTTCAAAGCACAAGCAGATCGAACTAAGGCTGCAAAATGCAACACCAGGGCATGGGAAATTAGATACTAAGTAAAAATGATGAATGGAAAATTATAAAATTTTTCCATTCATCATTCTGCATTATTATAGATACTCTAGTTTTGATGCTCCCGGACAACACAGGAGGATCGTCATGGAAATGAACTTACAATTGCCAGGTATTAATTTAATTAGCTTGAAAGAGGCACCGATTCATATTTCTAGCCAAATTCAGCCTCATGGTGTCCTGTTAGTCTTGGATGAGCCTGAGCTAAAAATATTACAAGTTAGTACTAATACACTAAAGATTTTCGGCATTGCTCCCGAAAATATGTTAAATAAAAAACTAGAAGATTTACTAGATCCCTTTCAAATAGAGAGAATTAAAACAGGGCTATCCGGGGAAAATCTTGATTTTATTAATCCCACCAAGGTTTGGGTGCGAAAAAAAGGTGATGAGTACGTAGTATTTGATGCAGTATTTCACCGCAATACAGAAGGATTTTTAATCCTGGAGTTAGAACCTGCTCTGACTCAAGAAAATATCCCATTTTTAAGCTTTTATCATCTAGCTAGAGCATCTATAAATCAACTAGAAAAAACAGCAAATCTCCGTGACTTTTGTCAAGTTATCGTTCAATAAGTTCGGAAAATAACGGAATTTGACAGAGTAATGTTATATAAATTCGATGATGATGGGCATGGTTCCGTTGTCGCTGAAGAAAAACTAGAAAGCCTAGAACCATACTTAGGGCTGCATTACCCAGAGTCAGATATTCCCAAACCAGCGAGAAAGTTATTTGCTGCTAATTCGATCAGAATCATCCCGGATGCTTATTCTCAGCCAGTCAAGCTTTTTCCTGTCAATAATCCAATTAGCGATCGCCCGATTAATTTAACCAACTCTATTCTCAGAAGTGCTGCTTCCTGTCATACAGAGTACTTGCATAATATGGGTGTTGGTGCTTCGCTGACGATTTCTTTAATTAAAGACCAAAAACTCTGGGGACTAATTGCTTGTCACCATCAATCCCCTAAACACGTTTCCTACGAATTGCGTAAAGCTTGCGAATTTTTGGGGCGAGTGATATTTGCAGAAATCTCGGCTAGAGAAGAGACAGAAGACTATTATCACCGGATAAATCTGACACACCTTCAATCAATTTTGATTGAATACATGTCTCAAGAAGAAAACTTCATTGATGGTTTAGTTAAAAACCCTCAACATCTTTTAGATTTGGCCAGCGCTCAAGGTGCAGCCGTTTGTTTTGGGGGAAATTGCACAATAGTTGGTGAAACCCCTAGAGAAGAAGACCTGAATTTTTTAGTCCAATGGCTGAAAAATAATGTTGAAGAAGAAGTTTTCTATACAGATTCTTTGCCACAGATTTATCCAGATGCCGAAAGTTTTAAAAATGTCGCCAGTGGTTTATTAGCTATTCCCATCGCCAAGCGAAATTATGTTTTGTGGTTCCGGCCAGAAGTAATCCAAACTGTAAATTGGGGTGGAGATCCTAATAAGGCGTTTGAAGTTAACCAGTCAGAAGGAAATGTCCGTCTGTGTCCGCGCAAATCATTTGAACTGTGGAAAGAAACGGTTCGTTTAACATCTTTACCTTGGAAAGATGTAGAAGTTAAAGCAGCATTGGAACTGCGGAAAGCAATTGTCAATATTGTGCTGCGTCAAGCCGATGAACTAGCCCAGTTAGCCCAGGATTTAGAACGTTCTAACGCCGAACTGAAAAAGTTTGCCTACGTTGCCTCCCATGACTTGCAAGAACCACTCAATCAAGTTGTGAATTACGTGCAACTGTTAGAGATGCGTTATAGCGAAGAACTTGACGAAGATGCTCAGGAGTTTATTAGTTACGCTGTGCAAGGAGTTAACCTGATGCAGACGTTGATTGATGACGTACTAGCATACTCGAAAGTGGATATGCAAGCGATCGCATTTCAAATGAACGATGTAGAGACATCCTTAATGCGGGGATTGGGCAATTTGCGTCAACGCATTAATGAAACTGGGGCTACTATCACCCACGATCCCTTACCAGTAGTCATGGCTGACAGCACCCAACTGATGCAGCTATTCCAAAACCTCATCGGTAACGCCATCAAGTTCCACAGTGACCAGACCCCACAAATCCATGTGGGAGCAGAAAGAATAGAAGATACATGGCTATTCTCAGTTCGGGATAATGGTATTGGCATTGATCCGAAATTTAGCGATCGCATTTTCGTAATTTTTCAGCGCTTACATACGCGGGATGAATATACTGGTACAGGTATGGGTTTAGCCATCTGTAAGAAGATTGTCGAATGTCACCGGGGGCGGATCTCGGTAGAGTCAGAACTAGGTGAAGGCGCAACCTTCTACTTTACGATTCCAGTTGGAGGACGCGAACTTGAGCGTAGAAACGGGAGAAAAACACAAAACCATCTTTTTGGTAGAGGACAATAAAGCTGATATTCGCTTAATCCAAGAAGCATTGAAAAATAGTTCAGTGCCCTACCAAGTGGTAACGGTCAGGGATGGCATAGATGCTATGGCTTATTTACGCCAAGAAGGTGAATATGCTGATGCAGCACGCCCTGACCTCATTCTATTGGATTTGAACTTGCCTAAAAAAGATGGTCGAGAAGTGCTGGCGGAAATAAAAGCCGACCCACTACTAAAGCGTATTCCAGTTGTTGTGTTAACAACCTCAAAAAATGAGGATGACATTTTTCACAGCTACGATTTACACGTGAATTGCTATATCACTAAATCTCGCAACCTTAATCAATTATTTCAAATCGTCAAAAGTATTGAAGATTTTTGGCTCTCTACTGTGACACTACCATCGGAGTGAGGCAGAGGATAAGGGGACATTATAGCATTAACCATGAAAGCCAGGTATCAATACCGTTTCTACCCGACAGACCAACAACGACAGCTTTTAGCTCAGTTATTTGGTTGTGTTCGTGTGGTTTGGAATGATGCCTTGGCTATCTGCAAACAGTCAGAAAAACTACCAAGCAACAATGACTTGCAAAAACTGGTAATTACCCAAGCAAAGAAAACTGTTGAACGTGAGTGGCTATCGGAAGTTTCTAATATCCCGTTGCAACAGTCGGTTGCAGATTTAGGTGTTGCTTACAAAAACTTCTTTGATTCGCTCAAAGGCAAAAGAAAAGGCAAGAAGTTAGGTAGTCCTAAGTTCAAAAAGAAAACCAATCAACAGACGGCACGGTTTAGACTTGGCGGATTTTCTATAAAAGGGAATCAGATAAATCTAGCCAAGATTGGTAACGTTAGCCCGATTTGGTCCAAAGTTTTACCATCTGCACCTAGTTCTGTCACTGTAATCAAGGATTGTGCTAATCGCTATTTTCTCAGTTTTGTAGTAGAAGTTGAAACAGTTAAAATCGAAGCTAAACACATAAGTATCGGTATTGATTTGGGAATAAAAACTTTTGCTGTGATGAGTAATGGAGAGAAAGCAGAAAGTCCAAATTACTCAAAACTTGATATAAAAATTCGCAAACTCCAGAAAAAGTTAGCGCGTCAACCCAAAGACTCGAAGCGCAGAGCCAAAACCCGCATCAAAATAGCAAAACTGCACAACCAGATTGCAGATACGCGCAAAGACTTCTTGCACAAACTGTCTACCAAAATTATTAGTGAAAACCAAACTATTGTTTTAGAAGACTTAAATGTGTCAGGATTAGTCAAAAACCGCAAGCTAGCGAGGTCAATTAGCCTACAAGGATGGAGAGAATTCAGAACACAGTGCGAGGCTAAATCAGTCAAACTATGCAGGGATTTTCGCGTTATAAGTCGATGGGAACCAACAAGCCAAATTTGTTCTGACTGTGGATATAGATGGGGCAAACTTGATTTAAAAATTCGTTTAGTTCAATGTTTTAACTGTGGAACTGAACACGACCGAGACGAGAACGCATCAAAAAATATAAATAAAGTCGGGATAGGGCATTGCCACGACTCTAAACGGATGCAGAGACGGGATAAGACTACTCCGGTAGCATCTGTCAACGAAGCGTCAAGAATCACCTCGCCTTCAGGCAGGTGAGTATGTCAAAAGATAGAGCAGCAATAGGGGGTGAAACCTGAAGATTATGGTTGTGCGCTACTCAGTAAAAATCTTGTTAATTGAGGATAATCTAGCTTCTGCTAGGTTGTTACAAGAGTTTCTGACACAAGCGCAGTCCCAAGAGTTTACTCTGGTTCATGTAACGCGATTGGGGGAAGCACTTCAGGAACTAAGTAAATGTAATTATGATGTGATTTTATTAGATTTAACTCTACCTGACAGTCAAGGATTGTCATCTCTACCTCCTCTGATTGGTCAAGCGCCAAGCATACCAATTGTTGTTCTAACAAATACAAATGATGAAGAACTGGCAATTGAAGCAGTGCGACAGGGGGCCCAAGATTATTTAGTCAAGCGCCAGGTAAATGTAGATGTGTTAGTGCGATCGCTACGTTATGCGATCGAGCGTAAGCAGGTTTTAGAATCATTACGCACAGTCAATGAAACTTTACAAACCCGGGTTGAAGAACGAACTGCGGAACTCGTAAAAGCCAATGAACTCAACCAGTTTAAATCTGAATTTGTCTCAATGCTCTCCCATGACATCCGCAATCCGCTAAATACTATTCTCTTGGCTGCTGGATTGCTACAAAATCAAGATGAAAGATTAACTAAAGAAAAAAAACAGAATCATTTGCAAATGATTCGCTCGGCAATTAAAAACATGGCGCAGCTATTGGATGAAGTTACATTCATCGGCAAAGCTGATTCTGGTAGACTCGGTTTTGAAGTCATCTGTTTAGATTTAGAAGCTTTTTGTCGCCAAATGGTCGATGAAGTTCGATTGATTGCAAATGATAAGCATCTGACTTTAGTGTTTGCCAGTTTTGGGCAATTAGATGAAGCTTTATGGGATGAAAGCTTACTGCGGCACATTTTGGGTAATTTACTTAGCAATGCTATTAAATATTCACTACCGGGCGGCATGGTGCGCTTTGAACTAATTGGTCAGGAAAAAGCGGTAATTTTCCGAGTTCAAGATTGGGGAATTGGCATTCCTCAAGAAAACCAAAAACGATTGTTTCAGCCTTTCCGACGGGCGGACAATGTGGGAAACATACCTGGTACTGGCTTGGGGCTAGCGATCGCCAAAAAATGTGTCGATGCACATGGGGGCGAAATTGTAGTCAATAGTCAAGTTGGAGTCGGTACAACTTTTACCGTCACCCTTCCTTTACTAGAAGATTAAGTAGTTACAGCAATTTTCATATATGGGGAATACAGTTCATTATTGTGCCCCAGTAAAAAATATATTGTGCCCTTACGTATGCGAGTTCTCAAACTAATTTTCATCCGTGGTAATGGCGACTCTGTTATCGCTTTTTTCTCTGCTCAAAGGAAATCTATCTTTACAAAAAATTTACTAAAATTTAACGACTATTTTCGGAATTTACAAATTGGATTTGTAGCCTAATCTAGGCTTACAAAAGGAATATTAAAAAACCGTTGTCAAATATATTACCTAGCATACTTATTTATTGCATAAAATAAAAAACAAATAGTAATAAGTATTACAGTTGCAAAAAAATTAGTTTTTGCAATATCTCTAAAAGTTGAGATATTGCAAAATTCTGCATCGTTCAGAAGACATTTGCTTGTCTACAAATCCAGTTAATTATACCTATATGTCCGACTGTCAAACGAAAATTGAAACAAGATACATAAATGTAATTAACAGTAAGTATTTAACCTCATTTCAGCGGAAATTACTGTTAGCAAGTTTGGAAAAAACTTTACCCGAATCTTACCAACAACGTATTGAAATCATGTTGTTGGCAGATGAGGGAAAAACCCAAACTGAAATTTGTCAAATTTTGGGGTGTTGCCCAGCAACAGCAAGGCATTGGATGCACATAGCCCGAACAGGGATGGCGCACCAATGGCAAGATTGCCCCATTGGTCGCCCGAAGGCAGTAAATGACGAGTATTTAGAACGTTTGAAAGAACTGATTAAAAGTAGTCCCCGCGATCGTGGGTATTCTTTTAGGCGATGGACAGCTAACTGGCTGGGGAAACATCTTGCGAAAGAATTTGGGATTGAGGTAAGCGATCGCCATATCAAGCGACTGCTCAAACAGATGGGATTATCCACAGTACCAAAACCCAGCAATTCTGAACAAAACAGCACTGAACAGGCTCAAGGTTCCAAAATTTTGATTAATGACCTGAATTCGGCAGTTATTCCTGATAATTCCGAATTTTTACCTATTAACTTTGCAAAATTAGGAAAAGATGTAGACATTCATGGCGCAAGATATATCCGCTCAGTTAGTAACTCTACAACAGTTCAACAAAATTCTGGGGCATTCTCTTTCGACGGAGGAATTTCAACACTATCTTCAACAAGTTAAATTTATCAACCCGAAAGTCGGCAAATTCTGGCAAGGAACTGATGTTCAACCAGGAATCTATATTGCGATCGCTGGTAAGGTTAGGTTGCTAGATAGCGCCGATGAGTTAATCGCCACTTTAGAAGCAGGTGACTCATTTGGGGAATTTACCTTATTTAAGGAGGGAGACTTTAAAGCTTACGCTGCCAGGGCTTCAATCAACTTGCAACTGTGCTTTGTTCCAGGTGAAGTTTTATGGCCCTTGATGGCTAAATATCCCCAAATTCGGGAGCATTTGTGGGCTAAGGCGCTATCTCGTAATCCCCCACAGGTGGACTCAGATAACCCCCCAGTACTGCCATCTGACTCAAAACGGCTGGATGAAACGAATATTTTGTCAACGCCAGCAGTAAAGCCACGCGAGAAAAAAATAAGCAAAGCCTATTTTCCCAACTCTACGCAGCGAGTAGGGCATTTATTACAGCGTGTGATTCGACGCTATCCGTTTTTTGCCCAACAGAGTGGATCGGATTGCGGTGCAGCTTGTTTAGTGATGGTGTCTCGCTATTGGGGGAAAAACTTTAGTGTAAATCGGCTGCGGGATATCGCCAATGTTGACCGCAATGGCTCATCACTGCGGGGGTTATCGGCGGCGGCGGAAAGTATTGGGTTTGCCACGCGGCCTGTGAAAGCAAGTCTTGACCAATTAGCGAAGCAAAAATTGCCTGCGATCGCCCACTGGGAAGGCAAACATTACATCGTTGTCTACGAAATTACCCCCAAACATGTAATTGTCGCCGACCCCGCCATTGGTCAACTTAGCCTCAGTCACGCCGAATTTAAAGCTAACTGGACTGGTTACACATTGCTGCTGCAACCGACAGCAATGCTCAAGGATACTAAAGAGACTTCTACCCCATTTTGGCAATTCTTTGAATTAATGAAGCCTCACTCTTTAGTGATGCTGGAAGTGTTTATTGCTTCCTTATTTATCCAGATATTTGGACTTGTTACTCCCTTATTTACGCAGTTAATTTTAGACCGCGTAGTGGTGCAGCGATCGGAACTAACCTTAACAGCGGTGGGGTTAGGGTTACTAATTTTTAGTTTATTCCGTGTCGCGATGACGGGGTTGCGACAATATTTGTTAGACCACACGGCGAATAAGCTCGATTTAGCACTAATTGTCGGATTTATTCGCCATACCCTGCGGCTACCCTTGAGTTACTTTGAGTCCCGTTATGTGGGGGATATTATCTCTCGCGTACAGGAAAACCGTAAAATTCAACGCTTCCTCTCCGGTGAGGCGTTGTCCATCCTGTTAGATTTAGTTACTGTCTTTATCTATTTAGGATTGATGTTTTGGTACAGCTGGAAAATGGCGTTGCTGGTGTTGGCGATCGTACCGCCTTTTTTGCTGCTGGCATTGATTGCCACACCTTTTTTACAAAGGATTTCTAGAGAAATATTTAATGCTGTTGCTAATGAAAGTAGCTATCTAATTGAAGCCCTTTCTGGCGTGCGAACAGTTAAATCTACAGCAGTAGAACAGACAGTGCGTTGGCATTGGGAAGAGTTATTAAGTAAAGAAGTAAAAACTAACTTCTCTGGGCAAATTATCAGCAATCGCCTGCAAATATTTAGCAACACAATTGAAGCAGTGGTAACTACTATGTTGCTGTGGTTTGGTGCGTACCAAGTGATTCACAATCAACTAACCATTGGGCAATTGGTGGCATTTAATATGTTGTTGGGAAATATTATTAGACCCTTCCAACGATTAACAGTTTTGTGGAATCAATTGCAAGAAGTGGTGATTGCGGTGGAACGCATTAATGATGTATTGGATGCGGAACCAGAAGAGGATTTGCAAAACCAGGCGCGGCAATCTTTACCACCGATTCAAGGTAACATTCGCTTTGACAACGTGACATTTCGCTATCACCCTGAAAGCGATATTAATGTTTTAGAAAATCTTAGTTTTGAAATACATAGTGGGCAAATGGTTGCCCTGGTGGGACGGAGTGGTTCAGGGAAAACCACGATTTCTAAGCTGGTTTTAGGGTTATATCCTCCTACGGATGGCAAAGTGTTGATTGATGGGCATGATATTACCAGTCTTTCGTTGCGTTCTCTACGCGAACAAGTTGGGGTAGTTGACCAAGATACCTTTTTGTTTGGCGGAACGATTCGAGAAAATATTAGCTTGGCACATCCTGGGGCAACTTTAGCAGAGATTATTGAGGCGGCGCGATTGGCGGGTGCTGATGAGTTTATTAAAAAGTTGCCTATGGGTTATGAAACCCAGATTGGTGAAGGAGGGGGGATGTTGTCTGGAGGACAGCGACAAAGAATTGCGATCGCAAAGGCGTTATTAGGCAATCCCAAGCTGTTGGTTTTGGATGAAGCGACTTCCCATCTGGATGCAGAGTCAGAAAGGATTATTCAGACGAATTTAAACACAATTCTCAAAGGCAGAACCACCTTAGTAATCGCCCATCGTCTTTCAACTGTGCGGAATGCAGATTTGATTTTAGTGCTAGATCGTGGAGTGTTGATTGAGAGTGGGACTCACCAAGAGTTGATGGCCAAGCGGGGACATTATTTTTATCTCAATCATCAGCAGATGGATGTTGCGGGGTGAAAAAAGAACATAAGGAAGAAGCTTTTGTTGTCTCCCAAAATCCAAAATTGATATTAGGAAAAATCATGCCAAACACATTAAATGGAAGGGTTCAAACCCAAATCTATGAGGTAGAACAGCACGGGGAAGTTTTAAGGGAGCAAACACCAGCCATATCAACTGATGATTGGGCTTATGCAACCAAAGATTTACTTGATAGCTTGCCCCAGGTTTGGACAAGAGGATTACTGTATTTTTTAGTGGTCTTTGTGTCGATTATTTTGCCTTGGGCGATGCTATCTAAGGTAGATGAAACAGGTACGGCAAGAGGGCGAATTGAACCAAAGGGAAAGACGGTTAGGTTGGATGCTGCTGTGGCAGGTACTGTTGCCGAAATTCGGGTAAAGGAAGGTGATTTAGTTAAAACTGGGCAGACTTTATTGGTGTTGGAATCGGAATTAGTTAAGGCAGAATTGCGGCAGGCACAGGATAAATTAGAGGGGCAATTAAATCGACTTTCTCAGTTAAATTCATCTAAAAGTCAGTTAGTTGTATCTTTGACAACTCAACAGCAACAAAATCAATCTCAACAGTTAGAAAAGCAGGCTCAAATTGACCAAGCCCGACAGAATATGAATGCTCTTAGGAATTCCTATGACTTACAAAAAGACGAAAAATTAGCTCAAGTGAATCAGGCACGGCAAACTCTTGAGCATAGTCAAACAGCTAATAAGTTAGTAAACAGTAGTTTGGCGAGTACCGAGCGGGAAGTTGAACGTTATCGCAGTCTTTGGCAGTCAGGAGTTGTTCCAGAAATTAATGTTGTGGAAAAGCAAGATATAGCTAAAGACAAGCAACAGTTATACGAACAAAATCAGTCAGATATTCAGCAGGCTAAACTACGTTTGGTAGAACAACAGAGTAGTTATGAGCGGACTATTCGGCAAGCAAATGCAGATATTGAACAGGCACAGTTGCGACTGAAAGAGCAGGAAAGGAGTTATCAGACCTTAACTCGTTCCAGCAAGCTAGCTCTGCTAAAAATCGACGAACAACAGAAGAATTTGGAGACAGAAATTACTACACTTCAGGCAGAAATTGCTCAAAGTAAGAGTCAGATTGTTTCGTTAAAGTTTCAGTTAGGACAACGAGAGTTAAGAGCCACCGTGAATGGTAGAGTTTTTCAGTTACCGATACAACGGGCTGGGTCTGTAGTGCAGCCTGGAGCGATGATTGCGGAGATTGCACCCCAAGGTTCGCCTTTAATAATTCGGGCGCAAATGGCGACAACTGAGAGTGGCTTTTTGCGAAAAGGTTTACCAGTAAAGCTAAAGTTTGATGCTTATCCGTTTCAGGATTATGGAATAGTGGAAGGAGAATTGTTAGAGATTTCTCCTACTACCATAGAAGTGGATACACCTAATGGAAAAATGGCAGCTTATGACTTAGAAATTGCCCTAAAACAAAATTGTATTTCCTCAACTAATAAATGTATTGCCCTGCGTCCTGGGGATACGACTACAGCTGAGGTAATTGTGCGCCAGCGCCGGATTATTGATTTTCTACTTGACCCATTTAAGCAGTTGCAGCAGGGTGGGGTGAAATTGTAGAAAACCCAACCCCCTTCCCTACGCCCAAAGGACATGGGAATTGGGAATGTAGAGAAGTTACATATAATGTTTCTACATCCAGCTAATAAGTCATGTTCTCATGTTTAATTTTGCTAACCAAATTTAGGATAAATATCATGTCAACATCTATCACCATTACTAACGAAGACATTCTTCACCAAGTTAAGATATCTTGTAAAATTCCTGAGATAGTTGAGCAGATTGTTACCCGCAAGGTGATTATAGCGGCTGCTGAACAAGCTGGGATAAAAGTAGAGGTTGAGGAACTTCAGAAAGCAGCAGATCAAATACGGTTAGCTAATAAACTCGATAGTGCTGATGATACCTTGAAATGGTTAGAGAAACATGGTTTGTCTATAGATGATTTTGAAGAAATCGCTTACATCAGTTTCATCTCTGGTAAGTTAGCTAGCCACCTTTTGGCTGATCAGGTTGAACCCTATTTTTTTGAACACCAACTAAATTATGTTGGCGTGGCGATGTATGAAGTTGTTCTGGATGATGAAGATTTAGCCCTAGAACTCTTTTATGCTATTAAGGAAGGTGAGATCAGTTTCTATGATGTTGCTCACAAATATATTCAGGATGTAGAATTGCGTCGCAAAGGTGGATATTTGGGGATAGTGCGCCGCAAGGATTTAAAACCAGAGATTTCTGCTGCTGTTTTTACTGCTAAACCACTTCAGGTTATTAAACCAATTGTGACTGCTAAGGGAATACATCTGATTTTAGTAGAGGAACTAATTCAACCAGACCTAAATGAAAAACTCCGCACAAATATCATTTTAAACTTATTCACTCAGTGGCTTAACCAACAAATTGAACAGTCTGAAATAAGTAAGTCAACCTAATTACACATAAATTGCTTTGATGTTTGTAGTAGCGCTTTTAGCATTATAGACGCAGACTGGGTTCTGCCAAAGTAGCGCTACTACAAACGTTTTAATTTTTTTAGTAGGTCGGCGCAAATAAACCGTTAAAGAACAGCGCTAACAGCCAACCCAATTGTGAAACCAACTATGACACCAGCAGTAAAAACGGGAGTCATACCACCTTTAGTGATATCCAGTTCGCTATCGGTCAAATCATTCATAAAGCTTTCAGAACCATAGAACAATTCAGCACCAGCAGGACGTAGTTCAGAGATTAAGATGTTAGCCATTGTGAAATTACTCCTAAGTAAAGTTAAAGTTGTTTTAGTTGGAATTAGACTTTTAAGTTTTCTTTCCCATTAATATAATGTGCTATTTAATCTAGAATTTCAATGTTTATATTACTAACAAATAGTCCATAAATAATGCAATTATAGGTTTGTTTTTTCTCAAGTTCATTGCGTTATTTTGCTGTAAATACAAATATTATATTTATTTGGAATAAATACCTAAGTTTTAATGACATATATAAAATATTTATGACCTTTTTCATTTTTCACTGCTTACTTATTTTCTACAAATTAGAAAAGCCAATAAAAAATCAGTCCAAGAGGATTCTTGGACTGAACGATAAAAATTTAGAGCTATTTCATTCTGATGGTAGAAGCAAACCCCATGCTATCTGCTATGAACTGTCGAACTCAGGTGAGACGTCCTGCAAACTGCGCGATCGGTTTCCATAGCCAAAAATGCGATCGCATCAATTGTGTCAACGTTATGAGTCTGATATACTCATATTGTACTTACCAAGCTGATTCCTAGTAATGAGATGACTACACCGATATCATCTAATCCAGAAACGGTAGAAACCAAGCGACAGAACTTTAACATTACCCCAGAACAAGAAGCAAAGCTCAACTGGCTACGTGATGCGATCGCAGTTCCTAATACCAAAGAAACAATCCTACTTAATCAATAGAATTACTAATAAATATCCTCTGAATTAGCATTGAGATAAGGGCGCTGCAAGTCAATCCCCAAACAATAAAATTGCCCAAGGATATTCTGCATTCTTGCCTCTGGCGAGTCATTTCCTTGCTGCCAAGCTTCCAGTAACCCATTCGCCACAATCTGACAGCGATTCATACCAAAACTTTCTTGAATAGCAAATTTTTGATCTGGTTCTTCTGCCAACCCCAACCCTAATGCTAGTTGTTTGGTAAATAAAGGAATTTCTGACTTAAAATGCAATTGGTGTTCTTGATAAATAGTTTTTAAAACTTGCTTAATAACTTCATAGTCTCTCTTGTCAAAGTATAGTACCCCTGAATCGTAGCGTTGGTATTCTTTGGGGTTATACAAAACCTTGAAACTGAAAGGAATTGCCAACTCATTCACTCCTTGTGTTAAACTTTGCATAACTGCAACAGCACCTTCAGGAGTTACATTGATATAAATTCGTACAGTTACAGGCTGAGTTTTCACATCTTTAATACGGCTGAAGCCTGCATTACCAACGGCCATGTAAAAGCCATTTTGTACTAGATTCTTAGGCATCCGAATAGCTACAGAATCACCTACCATAGCTGCCACTTCAGTAGGTTGAAGATGCTTATTGCGTTCAATATGCAGTCTCAAACCGCCTTTAGTCACGGCTAAAGTGCGATCGCGTTCTTCTCTCAAAATAGACCAACCAGGGTCAAAGTAGCCCTCTCCAAAATTACTTTCATGCAATCGTTTATAAAACCCCACATCCACCCCTAAAACAGTATTATTCTCCAAATCTAGGGGCAATACATTTTTCTCGTTATCTAGTGCCAATGTACTTTGCATAGAACCGTTGTAATAGATACCGTAAAGAAAACTCCGCAATTGCAAACTCAGATATTTCTGTTGCATCTGGGTTGGCATCTTCTGAAAACGTTCTACTGCCTCAGATGGTAATTCCAAAGGTTTGTAATCTGGATGGTGGATGGAGAAATCAGATTTTATCTCAATTTTCCGAACAATATCTTGCAGAATATCCAGTAATTGCCCAGTTAAACCAATTTCTAGCTGAGTTTGGGGAGAATTTAATAATTGCATAATGACTACTTTAGTAATGACAAAATGATTTAAACAGCAGAACTACTCAGGTGAGTTAATTCAACAGCAGCATCACCAAAAATTGTTGGCATCGATTGTACAGGACGGCTTAATAACGTCTTAGCAACCTGAAGCATAGCAATCCCCATATTGCCAAAAGATTTTTGATATTGAATCATCGCCTGAATCTGTTGAATCAAAGCAAAACCTGTAAATTGGACTACCCGTTGCAAGAAATCAGGGCGATATTCTAGAATTTCTGGAAAAGTGTTTAAATAAGCTTGGGTTAATGCACCAATTGAAGGCTGAAGTAGTTCTAAAGGTGTTATTGCCAAACGTAAAGACTCTTCAATACTTAAAGAATTACTCATAATCAAGCTACTCAGCCAGATTTGTAGATAGCTGCCAATAACTGTTCCCAAATCAAAAGCTGGATCTCCCCAAGTCGAGCGTTCCCAATCAATTAGCCGGACAATATTATTACTGGAATTCTGCCAATCTTTGTAAAGGAGAACATTATTTAGTTTCAAATCATTGTGGGTGAGACAAGAGGGCGTTACAGAATTACCCAATTCTGCGATCGCCTGCCCCAAGCTATCATAACGTTGATATAGAGCAAAAAACTTTAACCCATCCCCAGGAACTAGACCAAAAATTTCTGGTTCAATCCGTTCTAATCTCTGAACTAAATGTGATACTTGCTCAACCATTAAATTATCTGAATTTTGAGACAAGAATTCCTGATATTCTTGGCGCTTAAAAGTATCACGATGCACAGTCCCTAAAATATTACCAATTACCGTAGCGATTTCTGTAGGAAAGCTATTTTCCTTGGTGTAGAAATCCATTAAATCTCTATAATCATCCAGATATCTGAAGACAATAATAGAATTTTCGACATCAAAATGCAGTACCTCTGGTAAAAATGAGCGGTAGTTACCAAGGTTTGGAAATCGTTGTAACAACTCTTGAATTTGCCACTCAGTTAAAAATTCACCAGCCGCTTTCCCTTCTTGATTGTGTCGTTCTTGTTTAACAAGGAGCTTTCTATCATTTGGTAAATTAACTAATAAATTGAAGTTTTTAGCTGCAACTGATTCTACCTTAATCGGTGCTTGTTCTGACTGATTACATAATCTCTGTTCAACTAAATAATCGACAACATTATGAGAGTTTAAAAGAAATACCATAAATTTAAAATTTATCAACTAATTCTGATGTAGAGAAAATTGTGGTAGTTAAGTTACTACCACAACCTGTTTTTGCAAGTATTTTTGAAACTACTACCGCACAACATCAATAAACCATCTATTCGAAATTAATCAAATCTCTGCGGTATATAAATTACAAATTACGCGCAGCAGTACTAACCGAGTAAATAGCCGCCTAATAAAATTATCGCATCTCTCACATCTGTCGCTACTCCACTACCCGTAATGTTTTTCTGTTCTTCTTCAGACAATTCTGAGAGCAAGTTTTGTTCTAAAACTTGTTTTCGTCTTGCAGATGCATTTACAACGGCTTCTTCAATTAAGTTTGTAATTTCAATTTGACTTGTGAGATGTTTGTGATGAATGTTCATTGACATGATATTCTCCTTAAATTACTTCAATAAACTTTGTAGCTTTGCTTAACTAACAGTCGGTGTCGCCACTTTAAGTAGTAATTCAGAGGGATTGTAATTATCTGTAATAACTTGTGGACAACGCATACAAGCTGCCTTGCCTTCCTGTTCCCACCATCGGCAATCTCGGCGTATCGAACAAGGTGGTAGTTCTTCTACTACCGTCGGCAAATTTTCTACAACTCGCATTGCCAGACGACAATCTTTGCCATCAAAATGTTGACAACCCTTAGTTGCACAGGGTGCAGCCGTCCGAAAAATTTCAGTCGGTGTTACTGGACTAGCCTTTGCTATTAGTTTATCTGTGACAGGTTGGGGATGCTTAAGATAAGCTACGCGGGGTTCTGTGGCTGTGCCACCAACGACGCCGAAAACAACACTGTCCTGCCATTCTGGTCTTGCACTAGGGCAAAGTGTAGTCTTTTCAGTAGCGATGTCTTCCATAAATTGAACCTATAGTGAATTGTATTTTTAAGCTGATGGAGATTTACAGATAGTTTCAGGTCGGACTACTCTCCATCAACCTAAATAAGCAAATTAAATGTCCAAGACTTTAATAGTTACTAGCAACTTAAAAGGCTTGTGCGCTCAAGTTCGGGCCTTGTGCAATTAGTCCACAAGTGATCGGTTCTCTCAAAGTAATGCCATCTGCAAAGCTCGTCAAACTAATGCCACCTGCAATGGTTGGCAATTTGTTCACAAGAGAAGCACTTGCAACTGTTGCAAAACCACCTGCAACGTTTGCCATTTCTTCATCAGACAGAGTTAGCAAAGCATCTTCTGAATCCTGATTTAGATTCCGTCGTGCTACTGCATTGTTAACAGCATTATCAATTAGATTGTTAATTTCAAATTGACTATCTGAATTCTTTTTTTTGCCTTCCATTTTGCTTTTCCTCAGAATATATAACTAGATATAGGCTGAATAACTAAGTACCGTAATTACCTAATCTTATCTATATTCTAGATATAAGCAAAATGATTTAATTATGCTTTGCAAATTTTGAATAGACATAAAGAAAACTTTTATGTCCCTTATTAATAAATCAACACTTTTAGTCAAAACTATTTATTTATCAAGGTTATGTATTTATCAATTATTCTAGCACTAAGCTTTTGCACGAGTAATCAAATAATATTTCACTAATTTTTTAACCTTTAATAAAACATTTATGTCCCAAAGGCTTTTCCAAATAATGGGTAATGTTTAACGGCAATATAAAAAGTAAGACTTAAGTCTATATGAGTAAATCGTTTCAAGGCTGATCAACAAAACTTGCAATTTGGAATTGTGGTGCAGAGTGGGTATTACTAACATCTCTAATCAGTAATCTTCACCCTTTCAAACAAAGCTCGATAGACAGGCTCACCCTTTTTTTGCGTGCCTATTTCCCGTTCTGTGGGGACTGGTAGCGGATTTTCGGCTAGCCATTCTCCTGCACCAACTTTCTGAAAAGCTGAGTTAGCAGCAAAGCGATCGCGCATTTCCACAGCCACAAATTCCATATCTGATTGCAAAAACACCAACCCCCCAACCGCAAGATACTTAGCTAAGTCTGCTACTAGTTCTGGTTGGACTACACGACGTTTAGCGTGGCGGGTTTTAAACCAAGGATCGGGAAATTGAATAGTAACGCGTTGTAAACTTCCTGGAGGGAGGGAAGATAAAAGCGATCGCAGTGAATTATTCACATTGCAAAACAAGTAGTGCAGGTTTGTTAAAGCCAACTCAGAACGTAACTTATTCGCCTCCACCACCAACGGTTCCCGAATTTCCAAACCGAGAAAATTCCAGTTGGGTTCTATCTTAGACATATTCAACAAAAACAGTCCCTTAGCGCAGCCAATATCTAAATGTAGTGGTTGATTTGGCTTTGCATAAATTTCCTCCCAGTCAAGGGGACTTGCTGGTGTTTGATACTTTTTACCAAGTGGATTCACATGCTGGCGGACTCGGACTGCTGCCAAAATTTATTCTCCTGTATGTGACAATATCTTGTGGTGAAATTTCAGGTTATATCAATTCAAAAAACGTTTGCGACCAGATGCCCACGCTTACTGACGCACACCCTCCCCAAAGCCTTGTAGAGGGTTGGGTAGGGTCTTATCTATGTATTGCATTCTTTTTTCAAATTGGTATTACAAGGAAGTCTAGCAAAAGTATGCCAAAAATTATCGGTCTATGATTCAATTGCTTACCCAGCAGCAAGTTAGTACAGCAGTCTCAGTCAAATACGTCATCCTTGAACTGTTTTTTTAGGTTTTCGAGAAATTTATATTTTGGAAGTCCCTCATTTTGCATTAATCTCTAGAATTAAAATGCCTTAACACATTTGCTTTAGTCGTGGAGGGAGGAAATTTTAACAGTGGATATTTTAGATTTGTTTTATAAGGGTGGGCCAGCTATGTGGCCTTTGCTAATTCTGTCGATTCTGGCTTTGAGTGTGATTTTCGAGCGTATGTGGTTCTGGTTGCGAATTTTGACTCAGGAAAAGCAAATAGTCGATCGCATCCTAGATGCTGCCCAGGATAATTGGGAAGTAGCTGCGGACATCGCAAGACTTGCAAGCCATCAGCCTGTCGGGCGCTTTCTCTACGCCCCTCTACGTTTTACGAAAACTGATGCGGAAACTTTTCGACTAGCACTAGAGGCTACGGCAGAAGACGAATTAGCTGGAATGCGGCGGGGCGAAAAACTTTTAGAAGCCGTGATTGCTCTAGCGCCGTTGCTAGGATTGTTAGGTACAGTTTTGGGTTTAATCCACTCTCTGCGCTCAATTCGGATTGGCGATTTGGGAACTGAATCTACCGCTGGGGTGACTACTGGTATTGGTGAATCCTTAATTAGTACGGCAAGTGGGTTAATAGTTGCCATCATTAGTTTGGTATTTTACCGCCTATTTCAAAGTTTTGTAGTCAACCAAGTCAAAGTTTTTCGGAAGGCAGGGAATGAGATGGAATTACTCTATCGCCAGTCTCCTCCTGACTTTAGCAATAGGACATCAGCAATTGTGGCAGAAAATTTCACTCCACCCCGCAAGCCAGGAAAGACTAGAGTTTCTGAACCTCCTGAACCCCCGAATACACCTAATTAATAGTCAATAATTCAACCCCCAAACCAGGTTTGAGAGTGAGACATGAAAGTTAATCTACATACTCCAATTGAAGAAGTCCAAATTCAAATCATCCCTTTAATTGATGTCGTTTTTTGTATCCTGACATTTTTTTTATTAGCGGCTTTACAATTTACACGGCAACAGGCAATAAATGTTGATTTGCCTAAAGCCAGCCCCAGTACAGTCTCTGGAATAACATCACAGAGTGGAAGTGTGATTGTAACCATCGATGCTGTGGGCAATACTTACATAGAAAAACAGCCTGTAAAACAGGAAGATTTGAGACAGAGTTTAAAACAGTATCTGCAAGCAAACCCTAATGCCGTTGTCGTGCTGAATGCTTCGCGTACCGCAACTTACAATGATGTGATTGAGACATTGGACTTGCTACGACAAGTAGGCGGCGATCGCGTTTCTTTGGGAATTATTCCTGGCCCATCTCAACCATCCATAAACTCGCCTAACCAGCCTACTGTCCCCTCTTTCCCAATCAATCCTGGAACTGGTGCAGTACCAGGAATCAACCCCGAAGGGAATCTTACCCCAAAATTCCCCTTAGCACCCAATTCTGTACCCTTTCCTAGCATCACTCAGCCTCCATCTGGGCAAGGCATCAGTCCTATCAATCCTGGTATTTCTCCCGTAGTTCCTAACTCACCAGCGCCTCAAGCGCCTGTAGCACCCAAACAAACCCAACCTCCTCTTAAAAGATGAAATAGGGGAATGGGGAATTGGGGATGGGGCATAGGTTATTCTTTTTGTCTCTTTGTCTCCTTGTCCCCCACTCATCATTCCCAATTCCCCCTTCAAGCCTTTTACCAAACCTAAAGATATCTAGAATAAATCTCGGCTAAAGAAAAAAAGCTGCTAATTTACAAATAATTGGTTGAGCTTTAAAGATTTTTCCACCTATAGATTGAGGAACATAATCACCAATTACCATCCACATTTCATACCAAATTGGGAAGGATGTCCAAATAGGTTAACAGATTGAAAAGCGCTTGTATCAAGCGTGCTTCAGTGTGTCCTAATTACGAACTACGAATTACGAATTACGAATTACTAATTAGTATCAGGGGTTGTGGCATGAACATCGTGACGCTTTTAATTGTTTGGGTCGTAACCGCTATCAGCTTGTTGATAATTAGTAAGTTGCCTTTGGGAGTTGAAATTGATACTCCTGGTAAAGCGTTTCTTTCTGCCGCAGTTCTTGGTATCGTAACGGCAATAGTCAGACCGATTTTAAGCCTCATTTTTGCAGTACCAAATCTACTCACTTTGGACTTATTATCCGGCATTTTCACATTTATGATTGCCGTGGTTTGTTTTAGTATTGCTGCTTGGTTAGTAGAAGGCTTTCGCTTGCGTTACGGGATTTGGAGTGCTGTTATTGGGGCATTTACGCTGACTATAATTAACAGCTTAATCTACAAAATCTTGGGCGTTTAAAGCTAAGAGTTAGGAGTTAGGAGTTATTAACAATTCCTCACTCATAACTCCTAACTCATCACTACCAAATTCTAACTATTCGTTGGAACTTGGGGGAGCAGCTGGGGTAGTTGATTGTTGTTTACGTTGCTCGCGTTTTTTGCGATCGGCTGAGAGTATATCTGCCATCACCACTAGCGCTTGCGCCATTTTGTCTAGGTTAGAACGGTATAACTCCAAATCCTTGTTGAGTTTGTCATCGGAGAGGTGCAAGCCAGCAGCGATCGCTTTTAGCGCCTCAGTGAGTTGCTTTTCATCTTTGACTAATCCGGGATCTGACTGTTCTAATAACGAAAATACACCAATTGCGAACAAACGGTTGTATTTAAAGTTAGGATTATTGGCGATCGCTTGCAGTTGTGCTTGCAAGTCAGTATCTCTATCTAAGTAAGTAGTTTGGCCCAGCCACCCAATTAAATCTTTAACTGGCAAACCTTTAGCTACAGCTTGCAATCTTTGGGCATCCTGTCGATATTGTTGCGGATCTGTTTCTATAGCCTGACATAAGGCGTTAAAAATTGATTCTCGATCCCGTTCTGGTTGATAGCCTTCCATGAAGCGGTCAAAAGTAGTGACGACACCCAAGGCATAAATTGGATTGTAGCTAAAATCGATATTTACTGACAGCAGATGCATTTCCACCATCAATTCTTCTACTACCCGACGATAAATAGTGTTGATCGGACGGGTATGAAGATTGTAGAAAGTTCGCTTTGTATCAGAGACTGTACGGACGTTATTCACAAAGAAAAAAGAAATGTTAAGGGCGACGTATCTTTATTTTCTCGCTTAAAGGCTACTTTGCCAAGTTGAGCTTTTAGCGGGTGACGGTTTCATCTACAATATATACACATCAAAAGTATTTTATAAGCTAGTAGCTACAGGAAATAAGGCCTTTTCTCCTAAAAAACTAGCCGAAAATTATTATCCTTAATGATTTATTTATTGTACTTATGAACTTCTCGCCACAGTTAATTGCTTTAGGTGAGTACCTAGCTGGTGAATTTGATAATCGGGAACAAGCCATAGCAGAACCAGTTTGGTATGTCCACCTGTGCCTGTGGCAAAGACCAGTTAATCTGTTCGCAGAAGATAGCATCACCTTATTTGCCGAACAGGCTAACGTTATTACCTTAGATCAACCTTATCGCCAGCGAATTATCCGGTTGCGTCAAAGCAGCGACTCTGACGCAACTGTGGAAGTTCAATATTATATGCCTCAAGATCCAGGTGCATTAAAAGGCGCAGGTAATAACCCTGCTCTACTAAACACACTGACATCCGAACAATTAGATTTACTACCAGGTTGTATCCTAACAGTTACTCAGGAGAAACTAGCTGGCGATCGCTATAATTTTACCGCTACCCCACTACCAGAGAGTCGTTGTAGCTTTACTTATCTTGGCAATAGCATCCATGTTTCTTTAGGTTTTGCAGCTACAGCGACAGAATTTCACAGCTACGACAAAGGAATTGATCCCGCAACTGGAAAAGCAACCTGGGGAGCGATTATGGGGTCTTATCGCTACACCAAGCGGAATCAGTATTCAATAAGATAAAGTTATGAGTTTTTGAGTTATGAATTAACTCCTCACTCTTAACTTCTAACTATTTTTTAGCTGGCAATGCTACGAGGTACGCCTTCTAAAGCTTCCTCTTCTGTTTCAAAGATTTCAAAAACAGTATCCATCATCGTCACTTCAAACACGAGTTTGGCTTCTGGGTGTACATTGCAGATGCGGAAACTGCCTTTGACTTTATCAGCATCACGCATTCCAGCTACCAAAGATGTAAGACCAGAACTATCAATAAAATTTACCTGAGCCAAATTTACAACTACATGGCGACTGAGTTTGGAAATACACTCTTGTAACTTCAGGCGAAATTGCCAAGCCGTGGTGATATCCAGACGGCCTGATGGTGTCAAGACGATAACAGTGTTTCCGTCTTGGGTTGTATAAGTTTTTTGGTCTATATGAATCACTTAAGCCCTCCCCGTGGCATTCCTTTTAAGATTAACTAGTGACAGAATTTTCTAATGCTGTCACTTGAGATTAACAAGCTATAGCTAAATTTGTCACCTTTTTCGGCTAAGTGCTTAACTTTAGTAGTTATAACTCACCAAATTAGTGGGGAGTGGGAGAGATGAGGCAGATGAGTGAGATGAGGAAGTCGGGGAAGATCGGGATAATTATCATAACTCCTCACTCAGCACTCAGCACTATTTGGCTGTCCAGTTGATCCAATCTTGAGGTTTAAGGAAAGTTTCATACAACTCGGCTTCAGGGGAATTGGGTTCGGGTTGATAGCCGTATTCCCAGCGCACTAGAGGAGGTAGGGACATGAGAATTGATTCGGTGCGTCCGTTGGTTTGCAGACCAAAAATAGTACCTCGGTCATAAACCAAGTTGAATTCTACATAACGTCCCCGGCGGTAGAGTTGAAAATTACGTTGGCGATCGCCATACTCCATCCCATGTCGCCGTTCTAGAATTGGTACGTAGGCTGGTAAAAATGCTCTGCCACAGCTTTGTACAAAGCCAAACAAATCTTCCCAATTGCGGGTTGCTGGTGTTCCTACTTGGTTGCTATAAATGGCCGCTTCCCCATTGGGATTTGGGCCGCGATATAAAGCACCCTGGCCATCTTGGTAATCAAAAAATAGACCACCGACACCCCGTGTTTCATCACGATGCTTGAGGTAGAAATATTCATCACACCAACGCTTAAACACCGGGTAATACTCTGGATGGTGTTGGTCACAAGCCTGCTTTAATGTTTTGTGTAAATGTGCCGCATCTTCAGCAAACGGGTAATAAGGTGTCAAGTCAAGACCGCCACCAAACCACCACACAGGTCCTGCTTCAAAGTAGCGATAATTGAGATGAACTGTGGGCACATAAGGATTGCGAGGATGTAATACCATTGAAGTGCCTGTGGCATAAAAGCCATGCCCTGCGGCTTCCGGGCGTTGAGCTAAAATTGAGGGTGGCAAATGGGAACCCTGAACTTCAGAAAAGTTTACACCTGCTTGTTCAAATATTGCACCTTCTCGCAGTACGCGCGATCGCCCTCCTCCTCCTTCTGGGCGTTCCCAACTATCTTCATTAAACTTAGCTACACCATCTAGTTTTGCCAATGATTCGGTAATTTCGTCTTGCAGTTGTTTCATAAACTGACTGACCCTAGTCTGAGCGTTATCTGCTGGCAAAGACTTGGATGATTCTGCTTCTACAGTTGGTATTTGCGAGTTGGTCAACATAGATTCCCGAACCTAAATTACAATTTCCAGAAAGCCACAAATTTTTCATTATTTGGGGGAAACACGCACCAACAATCTAGCTCTATTTGCCCAACCCGCTTTTTTCTTACTGGGTTAAGCATTTATACGATTGATGGGCATCACTAGAGTTATTTTCCCTCAAATGCGTATAGGCTTGTATATTGAATTAGTTTTTTTTGAAATTCTTAATTGGAATATTCTGGTATAAAGACTAAATTTTAGTCTTAAGCTTGAAGTATCAAGGATTTGATTGGTCTACTCAGAACTTTTTTGCCATATTGCTGATGTCGGCTGTTAGGGTCTGTACCAAATCGAGGCTTGCTATGTTTAGGGCATTTTTGAGAAAGTTTTAATTTAGCAGTTGAGCATAGTTGTACACCATACCAGAGTTACCAGAAAGTATCTAGGGAGGAGGATTAGGAAAATGCAAGGTTGGTTATCCAAATTCATCCACCGCAAACGTCGTCGGTTTTGCGCTTCTCTGGTGTGGACGTATCGAGAGATTAGTTCTGCTTCTGTAGATGAACTGTGGCAAAAAGTGGTTGACTTAACAGATGTTTCCTGGCATCCGCAACTTAAGAGTACTAATGTTCCCCACGGATTAGTACCCAAACCAGGATTAATTTTTCAAGCTGTAACACGCTTTTCGCCGATTCCCATCAGAATTTTTGTGGAACGCGTCAATCCCAGAGAGCTGCTGAGTATCCGAGTGATGGCGATTCCTGGAATAGAGGAACGGGTAACTTACCAAGTAGAGTCAACGGTTTGTGGTACTTGTTTATCTTATTCTGTAACGTTACGGGGTTGGTTATCGCCCTTGATTTGGTCTTTATCTCGTCCTTATGCAGACCGCGTTGCACGATCTTTAGTTGAGGCAGTAGAAAAGACGGCATTACCAGCGGTATCTGGTAATAAAAAATCCCTTAATGACAGTTGTTTTGATTTTTAGGTAGTGGGGATTCAGCAAGAAGCAGGGGAGCAGGCTTGCCGTGAGCGTAGCCGAACGGGAGGAAGAAAGAAGAGTTTCCCCCTCGGCAAGAGCAGCAGGCTGCCCCTCTGTTTCTTTTCAATGCCCAATGCCCAAAGAAAGTTAAAATTCTATTAGGTAATAATGCTATTTGCTAAGTTTTATCACGGCAGTAACAGTGATAACACTAAGCTGACCTTACTTAAGAAGGCATCCAGTTAATAGCTAAGATGTTCCCCACAAGTGTATTTATTCATTTTGAATTTTGAATTCTTATGTACGATGTCCTCGATTCCCGCTCTGTCTTAGAAATTTTGCGACCAGTGGAAGACCCAGAACTCCGCAAAAGTCTGGTAGAACTGAATATGATTCGCAACGTAAAAATTGATGGTGGTAAGGTTAGTTTCACTTTAGTGTTAACCACTCCTGCCTGTCCTTTACGTGAATTTATTGTCGAAGACTGTCAGAAAGCTGTCAAAAAACTTCCAGGCGTTACAGATGTCAGCATAGAAGTAACGGCAGAAACACCGCAACAAAAAAGTTTACCCGATCGCACTGGCATTTCTGGAGTCAAAAATATCATTGCTGTTTCTAGCGGTAAAGGTGGCGTTGGTAAAAGTACGGTTGCAGTGAATGTAGCAGTGGCTCTAGCCCAAACTGGAGCGAAAGTGGGCTTGCTAGATGCTGATATTTACGGGCCCAATGACCCTACCATGCTGGGTTTGTCTGATGCTCAAATTACTGTGCGTTCGACTGAAACAGGTGAAATCCTGGAACCTGCTTTTAATCACGGCGTCAAATTAGTTTCAATGGGCTTTTTGATTGACCGAGATCAACCAGTAATTTGGCGTGGGCCTATGCTCAATGGGGTAATTCGCCAGTTTCTCTATCAAGTTGAATGGGGTGAACTGGATTATCTGATTGTAGATATGCCACCAGGAACCGGAGATGCTCAGTTAACTTTAACGCAAGCAGTGCCGATGGCAGGGGCAGTAATTGTCACCACACCGCAAAACGTAGCTCTGTTAGATTCTCGCAAGGGATTGCGGATGTTCCAGCAAATGAATGTTCCGGTATTGGGGATCGTGGAAAATATGAGCTATTTTATCCCTCCAGATCGACCAGATAAGCAATATGACATTTTTGGTTCCGGTGGTGGCTCCAAAACAGCTGCGGAATTGGGAGTGCCACTGTTGGGGTGTGTGCCGCTAGAAATTTCCACGCGAGTTGGTGGTGATAGCGGTGTACCGATAGTTGTTGGCGACCCAGATTCAGCTTCAGCAAAAGCATTAACAGCGATCGCTCTTACCATTGCTGGTAAAGTATCAGTTGCTGCCCTGACATAATTATAAATTTTATATTTCTATCTACTTCCTGGGCTATAGCTTGGGAATACTAGAAATTGGGTGTTAGGGATTAGAGAAGTTGGGGAAGAATAAATATTGATTATTGACTAATTCTCAAACCCCAATCCCCAACAATTAAAGCTAAAGTCTAAACTGGCACAATGTTGTTAAAACGATCGCTCCCCAAAATTCGCTGGAAGTCTTGGGTTAAGCCCTGGCAGCATGTAGATTGGCTACTTTTTTGTTTGCCGATTGCTGTCAGTATTTTTGGCGGACTGATGATTCTCAGTACGGAACTGAAGCAGCCAGTAACTGACTGGTGGTGGCACTGGATGGTAGCGGGTATCGGCGTCCTTATAGCGCTATTTTTATCTCGCATCCGTTACGAACTCTTGATGCAGTGGCACTGGGTAACATACACACTGACGAACTTCAGTTTAATAGCCGTGATGATTGCTGGTACTAGCGCCAAAGGGGCACAACGGTGGATTAGTGTCGCCGGCTTTAACGTGCAACCCTCAGAATTTGCCAAAGTCGGCATGATTATCACATTAGCAGCCTTGCTCCATAGGCGGACTGCTTCAAGCCTCGAAGGTGTTTTCCGCGTTCTGGCAATCACTGCTATACCTTGGGGACTAGTATTTTTACAGCCAGATTTAGCAACATCACTGGTATTTGGTGCGATCGTCTTGGGAATGCTTTACTGGGCAAATGCTAACCCAGGCTGGTTAATTCTGATGATTTCTCCGGTGGTTGCCGCAATTTTGTTTAGTATATCTTGGCCTTTAACAGCGCCAATAGTTTTGTTCAAAGAACTATCTTTTGGCCCATTAGGATTAATTTGGTCAGTTGCAATGGCTATTGTGGGCTGGCAAACTCTTCCTTGGCGTCGATTTGGCTTAGGTGCTATCGGTGCGTGGACTCTAAATATACTGGGTGGCGAATTAGGAGTCTTCGCCTGGAACCATGTTTTGAAAGAGTATCAAAAAGACCGACTAACTGTATTCATGAATCCCGATCACGATCCACTTGGTGCTGGATATCACTTAATCCAATCTCGCATTGCTATTGGTGCTGGTGAAATCTGGGGATGGGGTCTGTTCAAGGGGCCCATGACGCAACTGAATTTTGTCCCAGAACAGCATACAGACTTTATTTTCTCCGCAGTGGGAGAAGAATTTGGTTTTGTCGGTTGTTTGTTAGTGCTATTTGTTTTCTGCTTAATTTGCTTGCGCCTACTACATATTGCCCAAACCGCCAAAGACAACTTTGGTTCCTTATTGGCTATTGGCGTTTTGTCCATGATTGTGTTTCAGCTGATTGTCAACATTGGTATGACTGTTGGTTTAGCACCTGTGGCAGGAATTCCCCTACCTTGGATGAGTTATGGACGTTCTGCGATGCTGACCAACTTCATTTCCTTGGGAATAGTAGAATCGGTAGCAAATTTTCGACAAAGACAGAAGTATTATTGATTCGTCATTAGTCATTTGTCCTTTGTCCTTTGCTAATAACTAATGACAAATGACTATTAACAAGTATTAAGCTATTAAAAGGAAACAAGCGAGGCTAAAAAAAATGATTCTGCCTGGAGCAACTGTTCGCGTCAAGAATCCCGCAGATACCTATTATCGCTACGAAGGACTCGTGCAACGGCTGAGTGACGGCAAAGTAGCCGTATTATTTGAAGGTGGTAACTGGGATAAATTAGTTACCTTCCGCCTGAGCGAATTGGAACTCGTAGAAACCACCGCCGGTCGTAAAAAAGCCAAATAAGATTAGTCATTAGTCATTTGTTCTTTGTCATTTGGCAAAAACTAATGACTAATGACCCTTACGGGTTCGCCAGTCACTCATGGGGGAAACCCCCATCGCCTTTGGCGTCTCCCCTTGGGAGAAGACCGCGCTGGCTCACCAATGACTAATGACTAAATCACTATGCGCCTCCCCCTACCACAGTTTGCCACTGGCGATCGCCATCCGAACCATATTGCGGAGGTGATTGAAACTACTAGTACCGAATTTTTAGCTCAGTGTTTAGAGCCAGAAGATTTAAGCTTTCCCTCGATGCCACCCTTTGGTAGTTGGGTCTGTTCTGTAGATGAAGAATCTGGCAATAAAATTTATGCTGTAGTGTATTATGCCACAACTATGCCTATAGATTCCGTACACCGAGCGAGAGCATTAGGGTTGTCCTTGCAAGACTTACGGGAGGAACAACCCCAAATATTTGCCATGCTCCGCACAGAATTCCGGGCTGCGATCGTGGGATTTGAACTATCTTCGCAAAATCAAAGTTATAACCAAAGAGTATATCAGTACCTTCCACCCCGTCCCCCGCAAATTCATCAAGCTGTTTATCGATGTGAACCAGAAGCTATCATTAAATTTACTGAAGAACTAGATTTTTTACGGACACTATTGTGTATAAATGGTGCGCCAATAGAATCTTTAACCGCAGCTGCCATTCGAGATGTATACCAGTTACGCAAAGCTGACCGACAATGGCTAATTAAAGCTGGACGTAGCTTAAGTGTACTACTGAAAGATGACTACGATCGCTTACGGTTCATTTTGAGTCAAATCCACCCGTAGGTAGTTAATTCTTAAATAATTGCCTAGTTAGTGTAAATTAAGAAGATTTTTGATTTTTTGTCAGGTGGCTTCCCTATTTATTCATATTGATCGGGCGATCGCCCCCAAGGTAATCGCTGTTTTACCATAGCCCCTTCAATTCCTAATATATGGAACTAATATCACAAGTTCTTGTTCTGGAACCAACTTCCCAAGTTCTTGGCAAAGAACCAATTGTTCCCTTTGCTATTTTGCTGATGGTCATCTTAGTTATACCTATCATGTTTGAGCGGCTAAGATTACCAGGATTAGTGGGTTTGGTTTTCTCAGGGCTAGTACTTGGTCCCTCAGGTTGGAATCTTTTTCAGTCTGACTCACCGATGATTAACCTACTATCAGACATTGGGTTAATTTATTTGCTGTTTGTTGCTGGGCTAGAAATCGATTTAGAACAGTTTCGCCGGAAAACAAGTCGTGCCTTTGGGTTTGCTAGCTTTACTTTCAGTGTACCCCTAGTCATGGGAACCTTAGTAGGGCTGATTTTAGGCTATGGCTGGAATACTTCAATCTTAATTGGCTCTTTATTTGCTTCCTATACCCTTTTGGCATACCCCATAATCAGCCGTTTGGGAGTGATAAACAACGAAGCTGTTTCTGTCACCATTGGAGCTACGATTTTTACAAACATTGGTGCAGTACTAATATTAGCCATTTGTGTAGCTGTCGCTCATGCTGAAGTATTCAGCTATGCGAAACTACTCACTTTGTCTGGTTGGTTAGTTATTTACTCTGTGGCCGTTGTGACAGGCTTTGATTGGGCAGGCAAAGAATTTTTCAAACGCTCTGGAGACGATGAAGGAAACAAGTTTTTGTTTGTGTTGCTTTCTGTGTTTCTGGCAGCTGTGGGCGCTCAATTGATTGGGGTAGAAAAAATTGTTGGTGCTTTTTTAGCGGGTTTGGCAGTAAATGAAGCTGTGGGTGAAGGCCCAGTCAAAGAAAAGGTGGTATTTATTGGTAGTGTGCTGTTCATTCCCATTTTCTTTGTTGACCTTGGCTTACTGATCGATTTACCCGCTTTTGCAAACAATCTGAACACGCTCAAGTTAACGTTGTCGCTCGTAGTTGGTTTGATTGTCAGTAAATTGATCGCAGCTTTATTAACAAAACTGGTTTATCGCTATAAATGGCAAGAAATGCTAACGATGTGGTCGCTGTCACTTCCCCAAGTTGGTACAACGTTAGCCGCAACGTTAGTGGGATATCAAGCTGGGTTGCTGCCACTAGAAGTATTACACAGTGTGATTGTTTTAATGCTCGTCACATCAACCTTGGGACCGTTGATAACCAATCGAATAGCTGTTGGTTTGAATTCCCCACCAGATGAAGAACCAGCACCACCCCTAGCTGAGGAGAACGCATCAAAGACAGACAGTGCTTTTACTATAGTTGTGCCTATATATAATCCTCAGACCCAGCAGTATTTGATTGAAATGGCCGCTTTATTAGCGCGTCAGTCTCAAGGCAAAATTATGCCCCTAGCGATCGCTACTGCTGCTGCTCAGATGGATGCACCCCAGTTAGAAGCGTCCCTACAACGGAGTGAGTGGTTATTGAATAAAGCCACGACACAAAGTCGAGCCTTGGGCGTAGGCGCAGAACCAATGCTGCGAATCGATGATGCTTTTGCTCAAGGAATTAGCAGAGCGGCTCGCGAACAAAAGGCTAATTTAATTGTTATGGGTTGGGGTAAACGGACTGGGTTACGAGCGCGTTTATTTGGGAATGTGATTGATGGTGTGCTTTGGGCATCTCATTGTCCAGTAGCAGTGACACGTCTAGTAGAATCACCGAAAAAAATTCAGCGGATCTTAGTACCAATAGAAAATTTAACAGCACCAACATTACAACCCGTACAATTTGCCCAGATGCTAGCAGAGGCAAATCAGAGCCACATTACTGTGCTAAATGTGTGCGATCGCCGCACTAGTTCTAGTAAAATTGCTTGGAGGCGATCGCATCTCTCCCTATTAGTATCTAAATTGGCTTTAGCCAATGCCCCAGAAATTCAAATTATCGCTCATGAAAATGTTGCCCAAGCAATTTTGCAGGCAGCACGATTATATGATTTAGTAGTTTTACCTTTTATACGTAATCGTACCAGTCCTGGAGGGTTAGCCATTAGCGATGTCACAACCCAGTTAGCCAGACAACTCACCTGCTCAATTATCATGCTTGGAGAACCGCAACGCACTCAAAGCACAAATTTAATTATGTCTACTACGGTTAGCAGCATTACATCTGCTGTATGATGTAAGGCAGAATACAGTTCAAGTAAGTAAACTTGGGCTGCATTAGCGTAGTCCGCCGGGGGCATAAAATTTCCGAAAATATTGGTAATAAATGAATCGGCTGTAGGGATTTACATCTGTATTATTTGCATATATTTGTAGCGCGAGTGTCAACCCGATCTCGACTAATTTTTGGTATCCAATTAAAAAGTTGATAGCCGTAAAATTACTTTATATTTTTGAAGATTTGATAAAGAACGGCTGAACAACAAACAATTTTTAAACAATTTTTGTTATTTTGCTAATTGAATTCTTAAGAAAACAGGTAAAAATATAACAAAACTACAACTGGGAAAAAATAGGTAAGTTCAACAACAATTTTTGATTGAGCCTTGTTCTTTTTTTTGTTTTGTATTTTTGTACCCAAGGTGGGTAATCTAAAAGTAAGTGCAATAGCTACTGAAAATATTTGTAAGTAACTGGGAAACTATGAGAATTTTGGTGACGGGCGGTGCTGGGTTTATTGGTTCCCATCTCATCGACCGACTAATGGCTGCTGGGCATGAAATAATATGCCTGGATAATTTTTACACTGGTCATAAACGCAACATTTTGAAATGGTTAGGCCATCCGTACTTTGAATTGATCCGTCACGATATTACCGAACCAATTCGGTTAGAGGTCGATCAAATTTATCATTTAGCTTGTCCTGCTTCACCAGTACATTACCAGTACAACCCAGTTAAAACTGTTAAAACTAACGTGATGGGAACACTGAATATGTTGGGGCTAGCTAAACGTGTGAAAGCAAGGTTTTTCTTAGCTTCTACTAGTGAAGTATACGGAGATCCAGAAGTTCATCCCCAAACTGAAGAGTATAGAGGTAGCGTCAATCCCATTGGAATACGTTCATGCTATGACGAAGGTAAAAGAATTGCTGAGACTCTAGCATTTGATTACTACAGGCAAAATAAAGTTGATATTCGAGTTGTTCGGATATTCAACACCTACGGGCCGAGAATGTTAGAAAATGATGGTCGGGTGGTGAGCAACTTTATAGTTCAAGCCTTGCAGGGTAATCCTTTAACCGTGTACGGTGATGGTTCGCAAACTCGTAGTTTCTGCTACGTTTCCGATTTGGTAGAAGGATTCATCCGCCTAATGAATAGCGACTACATTGGCCCAGTCAACCTGGGCAATCCTGGTGAATACACGATTTTACAATTAGCACAAACCGTGCAAAATATGATTAATCCAGACGCGCAGATTAAATTCGAGGCACTACCTTCGGACGATCCCCGCCGTCGCCAGCCGGATATCACAAAGGCAAAAACTTGGTTAAATTGGGAACCTACCATTCCTCTGCAAGAGGGTTTAAAACTAACAATAGAAGATTTTCGCGATCGGATTCAAAGCGATATCAATAATTCAACCACGTGAGTTACGTCTAGCGTCGCTCTAAATTTTCATGCAGGCTAACCCCATCGGTAGCTAGTATATTTAGTTGCTGAGTTTTCCCAAATGTGTAAGTGTAAATTTGAGAACTTCTTTTTGAAGATTAAGCCCAAATTAAGTGAGGAGTTAAATAAATGCGTGTTTGCGTGATTGGTACTGGTTACGTTGGTTTAGTTACAGGCGCTTGCTTGGCTCATATTGGGCATGATGTAATTTGCGTAGACAACAACGAAGAAAAAGTTAAGTTAATGAAGTCTGGGCAGTCTCCAATTTTTGAGCCGGGACTCTCAGAAATTATGCAGTCTGCTATTCAAACAGAGAAGATTCATTTTACTAGCGATCTTGCGGCTGGAGTTTCCCACGGAGAAATTCTGTTTATTGCTGTGGGAACGCCACCTTTGCCCACTGGTGAAAGTGATACTCGTTACGTCGAAGCTGTAGCTCGTGGGATTGGGGAAAATCTCAACGGTGGTTATAAAGTCATAGTGAATAAATCTACAGTACCCATTGGTTCAGGTGACTGGGTGCGAATGCTTGTTCTAGATGGTGTTGCAGAGCGGCAGAAAACACTCATACCCGCAGGTGGAGTGCCGAGTGATGAGAAATTACCTGAATTTGTAGCCGAGTTTGATGTAGTCAGCAATCCAGAGTTTTTGCGCGAAGGTTCGGCAGTTCACGACACCTTTAACCCCGATCGCATTGTACTAGGAGGCAATAGCCAAAGAGCAGTAGCCTTAATGCAACAGCTGTATGCTCCAATTGTGGAACGCAAGTACGCTGACGATCAATCTTTACCCCCTGTGCCAATTTTGGCAACAGACCTGAGTTCGGCGGAGATGATTAAATACGCCGCTAATGCCTTCTTAGCTACTAAGATTAGTTTTATTAACGAAGTTGCTAATATTTGCGATCGCGTCGGTGCTGATGTCACCCAAGTAGCTAGAGGTATCGGTCTAGATTCCCGCATTGGTAACAAGTTTTTACAAGCTGGTATTGGTTGGGGTGGTTCTTGTTTTCCCAAAGATGTCTCAGCTCTAATTCACACTGCTGATGACTATGGTTATGAAGCCCAGCTACTGAAATCTGCTGTCAGTGTCAACGAACGTCAGCGGTTGATTGCTTTGGAAAAACTCCAACAAGTTCTAAAAATTCTCAAAGGCAAAACAGTCGGACTACTCGGACTGACCTTCAAGCCCGATACCGACGATTTACGTGACGCCCCAGCACTCAACCTAATTGAGCAGCTAAACCGACTGGGAGCCAAAGTCAAAGCCTACGACCCCATTGTTTCCCAAACAGGTCTACGTCATGGGCTTTCTGGTGTGTTAGTAGAAACCGATGCCGAAAGACTTGCTGATGGCTGTGATGCCTTAGTACTTGTCACCGAATGGCAGCAGTTCAGCACTCTGGACTATGTGAAGATGGCGAAACTGATGGCCCACCCCGTTATCATTGATGGTCGTAACTTCCTCGACCCCGAAGCAATGATACGCGCTGGATTCCAATATGTAGGTGTGGGAAGATAGAAAGTTAAAAGTTAGGAGTTTTTAATTACTCCTACCTTTCTTCAAAACCTAAAGATTTAAACTACCGCCTAGATGATTCTAGGCGGTATTTAATTTGTTTAAAGTTTCACTCTACTTTAATTTTTTGCCTATAATTTTGGATTAAGCACTATTTGGAATACGTTCAATTTCAGCATATCCACTGAAAATAATTTTTTGACCTTCAGTTTCTAATCGGTTGAGGCGCATTTTCACTCCATCTAGATCAAAACGATCCAAATCAACCATATTATCTAAAATTTCTACCAGCGCTACGCTCAAGGTTTGTGAGATTTCCCGTTGTGCTTCTGGCACTTGGTCAAGTTGAATTTTCGGATCTTTGAAAGAAACTCGCCGCCGTCTTTCAATACCTACAGTTAAAATCATGCTCAGGGGTACGAGTTCGCCATTATTTAAATCTGCTTTTGCTAGAAGCTGTAATCGATTTTCTGGCAATAGCTGTACCTGAACATCTGTAAAGGAGACTGGTTCACCGCCAGATAATTCTGTCAGTGATGGTACGGTGAGGTTAAGCAAGCGCTTTTTCACCAGTTCTGCATTAAAGGCTTGGTTTATGCCTGCTTCTGATAAAATTACTTGAGCGATCGCTTGAGTAGGTTGCTTAAGGCTAAGTTTGCCACTTAAAACCGAGCCGAAGTCAATGGCCACCGCATCAGTTTCAAACGACATCTCCTCAACCGCGAAATCTTTCCGAATCACCAAGCCACGGCCGCTCATTTTGAAGCTATCAATGCTGCCTTGCAAGAGCTTGCTGGAGGGGTAGCAGCGCACAAAGACTTCTACTGACTCGCTTTGGGTAAACAGGTGGCGAATCGTTTGGCTGGCGACTGTGTTGAGCATCCGCTCTCCCCAATCTGTGCCTTTAGGATTTTGTAAACCAGTAAGTCCGCCGAACATGTGGTTTTGGGTCTCTAGAAGTTCTTTGTACTTTTGTAACAAATCGTGAAGAATACAGCAAGCGATCCCGTGATTAATTGTGCTGATGGATAGGCATAGGATGGCTGATGGTTGATGAGCTTTGTATTAAATATTACTAATTAAACTTAAATAGGATGAAAGTCGCAGCATTCATGACAATAGTAATCCTAAGAGAATCAGATTACTGCGGCGTAGTATTTTATAGATGGTTAAAATTCATCATTTATATGGTTATAATACATTTTGGTAATTTAATACTACATAAAGTAAGGCTGAGTCTTCCTGAGTCACCTTCAACCTCATGGTTTCCACACGTATCGCGAGGTCTTATGATACGCTCAAATACCGCATTAGCAATATTAATCGTGCTAATTTTGATATTATTCTGGATTTATTTAAAGCATAAAATCAGAATAATATCAAGATATTCACGCCTTTTGGCAATTTTCGTTATAGTTTCTGTGGCGATCGCTGGTGGAGGTATCGTATCCGCAGAAGTAATACCAAACCCGGCTCCCCTAAATAACATAACCAGTTTGCCATCGGCTACATCTGGAGATCCTACGCCGGCGAACCCACCACTCTTGACAGCAGTGGCCCAACCAAGCAATCTCACAGACTTTGTTGACGACCAGCAAGCCTTACTCAAGCTAGGAAAAGCCCTATTTTGGGACATGCAGCTTGGTAGTGATGGTGTTCAGTCCTGTGCTAGTTGTCACTTTCATGCGGGAACTGATAACAGATCAAAGAATCAAATCAGTCCTGGTCTTTTAGCATCACTGAAAGATATAACTTTCCAGGTAGGTGGTGGTGCAAACTATCAACTCACGGCAGTAGATTTTCCATTTCACAAACTGGCAGATCCTAACGATCGAACCAGTACGGTTATTTCTGACACTAACGATGTCGCCTCATCGCAAGGTGTCTTTTACAGTGTTCTTAAGAACACTGTTCCGGGTCAAGCAGTGGATTTGGCTACATCCGAGCCAGATCCAGACGGCTTTCAAGTCAATGGAATTAATGTGCGTCGAGTTGCGCCGCGTAATACCCCAACGGTAATTAATGCAATTTTCAACAAACTCCAGTTTTGGGATGGTCGCGCCAAAGAAACCTTCAATGGGGTGAATATAAAAGGAGCAGCAGACCTGAGTGCGAAAGTTTACAAAGCTACAAAACCAAAGCAACTAACTGCTGTTTCCGTTTCGCTCAACAATTCCTCTATTGCTTCCCTAGTAACCGGACCACTATTGAGTGGATTTGAGACATCTGCTAATGGTCGTACTTTACCTGAAGTCGGCGCTAAATTTCTGCGAAAAAAAGGTCAGAAGATCAAAAGCCTCAGACCTTTAGGTAAACAACTCGTACATCAGCAAGACAGTGTTTTAGGATCTGACAGTCGATCTCCTCGGACTGGTCTGAAAACCGCATCCTACGATCAGCTGATTCGGAAAGCCTTTAAGAAGGAATGGTGGAAGTCAAAGTCAATCATTCAAGTTGATAGTAATGGAACACCAACAATCCTCGCCAAAAATGATGATGGTAATGAGAGTGAGGAAGGACAGACTTTACCTGCAAATCAGTTTTCGCTTAGAGATTGGAACTTCTCCTTATTCTCTGGGTTAGCAGTGCAGAAGTATATATCTACTCTTGTGTCTGACAATACACCTTTTGATAAATTCCAAGCGGGAAATATCAATGCTCTCACCGCTCAGGAAAAAAGCGGTTTGACTGTATTTGTAAATAGTACGGCTAATGGTGGTGGTAATTGCAACATTTGCCATACGATTCCAGAATTCACCACCGCTTCGGTGAGAAGAACCGCAGGAGTAGCTTCAACTGATTCAACCGATCCGCTCATTAATAATCCAACTAACGGCTTTTTCCCTAACTTCGGTGTCAGACCTGCCTCAGACGATCCAGGAGCCGGAAACACTACCAGATCGGTGTTTAAAGCACCTAGCCTGCGTAATATCGGCTTGACAGCTCCATATATGCATAACGGTGGGATGGCAACTCTAGAGCAAGTAGTAGACTTTTACAATCGTGGTCGAGGTGACGACGGTGGGCCTGGTGCACCACCGTTGAACTTAACCGATGCTAAAAAAGCTGATTTGGTCGCTTTCTTAAGAAACGGACTTACCGATCGGCGAGTCCTTCTTGAACAAGCACCCTTTGACCATCCGCAATTGTTCATCCCCAATGGACATTCCGGCAATCAAAGCTCAGTGACTTCCAGTGGCAATACTAATGGAACTCCTACTGCTACAGATCAGCTAGTGGAAATACCCGTAGTTGGTCGAAATGGTGTTACTACTCCCAAGCCAAATTTCTTAGAGTAAGACTCTGGACTTGAAACGTAATCGTTTAGGGAGTAACGATAGAATGAGGGTTGCAAAAACGACTTCATGGAATTATTTAGCCTTATTTCCTCAAATTTATGGGCTTGATAGTGCCTCAAACCTTGTTAACTTCGTATACTTCCTGAACGGTTTCAGCAGACAGTATTAAGATTACCTGAAGCCATCAATATCATAGCCAAACAAGTTACCTTGGACTGAATACAGAGCCAGCGATCGCTCCATAGTTTTTATAATTTTAAATTCATTAATCAAGTTTTTAGAATTCAGATATATTAGTACTCAGTTTATTTTCTTGCTGCCGACATCAATTGCTGGATGTGCTGTGGTTCTTCTCCCAGCCAATCTGGATTTTGGGCAGTGCTATCGAAGACTGATGAGGTTTTGAAAGGCTCAAACTCGCCGCGTGATGCCGCTTCTGCCGTCTTTGCTAAGAGCGATCGCACCTGCTCGTTATTCATTGGCTGGAACGTTCGCACTGCTTCAAAAGCTTGCTCTAGAATCTCCATACTGTCAATTCCGGTAATCACAACCGATGTGGGCAGATTCAAAGCATAGTGTAAACATTCAATTGGCGTTACAGTATTTGACCGTAAAAGAATACCGTTTGCCAAGCTTTTCATTCCCAGAACGCCGATGTTTTGTTTAACTAGCTCTGGCACAACCAGCTTTTCAAAGCTTCGGTAGTGGGCATCCATCACATTGAGAGGCATCTGCACTGTATCAAATTTAAACCCGTTAGTCGCTGCAACTTCCAGCATGTGCAGATGAACATAGGGGTCTTTATGCCCAGTAAAACCTATATATCGGAGTTTGCCAGCTTCCCGTGCCTCAATCAAGGCAGCATTCGCGCCTTCTTCGTGAAAAACTCGATGCGGGTCTTCGTGACGCAGGATTTCGTGGTGCTGAACGAGATCGATGCAATCAACTTGCAGGCGTTGGAGTGATTCGTCTAGCTGTTTTGCTGCTGCTTTTTTAGAGCGACCATCAATTTTCGTCATCAGGAACACTTTGTCTCGATAGCCATCGCCTAGCGCTTTTCCCATGCGAATCTCGCTGACTCCACCGTTGTAATCCCAACTGTTATCCATAAAGCTGATGCCGCGATCGATCGCGGTTCTAACAATTCGGATACCTAGTTCTTCATCAACATGCTTCAAGGCGATGTGCCAACCACCCAATCCGATGGCGGAAACTTTCTCTCCTGTACTACCGATAACTCGGTATTGCATTTCTGAATTTGACGTAGTTCCTGACATGTGTTCTCCAAGTCTTTTAGCTATTACTTAAGTACATATAGCCATCTGCCAATTCAAACACAAGAGGAAGTTGACAATATCTTGCTGAAGATACACTTTTCAACCCGATCGGGAAATTCTTGAAGAAGCCAAAATATTGATGGCAATTTGCTATGTTTGAGGTAAAGAATTGAGGGTACAGCATTGCTGTACCCCTACAACATATTTGGTTCAAATAAATGAAAACTGTTGTAAAACATTAACAATTATTTGCCGCTATAAAAAAAAGCAATTTCTTTCTCTTTTAGGGGTGCGAAACCAGCATCTACAAGTAATTGGTCGAGTTCTGTTTGGGGAATGTGTTTTGCGCCAATTCGTACAATACGCGATCGCATAGTATTAGATACACCACTGCGCTGTCTATTGCTTTCTAGCGCCATAACTTTACCATAAAGTTCTAGCTTGGCAGGTGGAATGGGAGAACCATCAAAATCAATTCCCTGTGCGATCGCTTCATCAATCGCATCAGCCCCTGTAGTAGTTTGATTCCCTGGGTTAGTTTCGGTAGGCATGGTTATTTACTCTTCTTCGCTATGGGTAGATTTTACCAGTCTTGCTGACACCAAACCCGCCTACTGACTTTTTTGCTGCCGAGGATTAATTGTAATTATTTCTGTCTTGGCGTGAGAAATTTATAAAACAAAACGCTTGGGTTATTAACTCAAACGTATTGTCAATTAACCGATCGCTTCCTCTGTTTTTTGTAAACTAACTCGCCAGCGCCAAATGGCAGAAGCAATCGCCATACCCACACCCCAAGCTAAAGGCAACCAAATAATAGCCCAGTGACCACCAGGCCATTCCACATTCAATCCTGCACCCAGCCAATAAAGACCAAATCCCATCAGCAGCATTGCAGCTACAAATTTCATTGGTTTGACTGGTACTTGCTGGAGTGGCGTTCTAAATAATAAGGCAAACACAACTAAACCAAATGCCGCAAAACCAGCGCCACTAATCGCTTCTAGCCATTCACTTTCGGCAGCACCCAAAGTTACAACTGCGATCGCTACTTCTACACTATCCAACAACGCACCTTTAAAGGTGGTGACAACAGCAAACCAGTTCCAGCCAGATTGATTCTCATCTTTTGCTAGTTGCTCTTCCAGGCTATCTTCCCCGCCACCTTTACGCTTTTTGGGAAGACCGGCATAATACCTAACTATGGAACGCGTCCACTTTTGCCCAAAAAGTAGTAATAAAACTCCCGCCACAATCCTGAGAATATCTACAGGGATCAGCGTCAAACTTTTTCCTAAAACCAAAGATAGCAGTAACGTCAAGGCAATGCCACCGCCTGAACCAACTAGGGCATTACGCCAACCTGCCAACCTTCCAACAACGATGACTATACCAAGAATCTCGACTAATTCAATTAAAGAGCTAGCAAAACTAGCTAGAACAATTTCCCAATTCATAATATTTTTGATATTTGATCTTAGGGCAACACGGTTCAGTTAAGGCTAAAAGACTGATTAGTAATGTGAAATTTGGGAGTTTCAATCCGCTGCCTCATGCATTTGTTTTTTGGCTTTTTAGAACGAAAATTAGATACAAGTTTTTTCGCAACCTTAGAATTATTGCGGTAAACCCGTTGGGATAAAAATTAATCACGAGCTTGTCGCGTCGCCAAACCTCCAACAAACGCCCCTAAGATAGTTCCTGTCCATAGTCCTGTTGTGCTACCTTGCCATATTGCTCCTGGTGTCATCCAAGCGTTGCACATCTCCTTTAAACCCCAAGGTTGGTTTTGGCACTTTTGGCTATGCAGCATTATGGTGATTTGTCCACTGGTGTAAGCGCCAAAAAAACCTGATGACAGTGCTAAAAAAGTGCAAATTAAAATTTTATTTTTTGTCATTTGTCATTTGTCATTTGTCATGGGAAAAAAGACAAAGAGACAGGGGGAGAAACTTGTTCCAATTTCTCACTTAAGTTTCTTGTCCCCTTGTCTCCCCTGCTCCCCTGCTTCTTCCCCATTCCCAATCAACCTGTATTTCTCATCCCGGCTGCAATACCATTAATAGTTAACAATGCTCCTCGTAGTAACTCGCCTTTGCTGTAACGAGAATGAATTACTCCAGAGGTAGCAGTAGTATTCTGGGACTGCCGTAGACGCTTGAGTAGTGAAACTTGGATAAATCCCAAGGGGACAATTGTGCCATTACGTAACTGAACAGATCGTTGCAATACCGGATCGCCATCTAACAGTCGATTGTGATCGGTGATTTTTAAGACCAAATCCCTTGTCAGATAGAACTCGCTGGCAATTTGGTCAAACACCTTGGCAAAGCGAAGTTGATCTTCTGGTTTTGACAGTTCTTGGACGTAGTGGTGTGCCATCTGCATGTCTACTTTTGCTAAAGTCATCTCGGCTTTAGAAATCACCATCTTGAAAAAGGGCCACTTAACGTAAAAGTAGCGCAGTAATTTCAAATGTTCTTCTGGTTCTGCGTTCAAGAATTCTTGTAATGCTGTGCCAACGCCATACCAGGAAGGAAGTAAAAAGCGAGTTTGCGTCCAGCTAAATACCCAAGGAATAGCTCGCAAACTGCTTAAATCTTTTTTACCAGATGGACGGCGGGCTGGACGGGAACTAATTTGCAGTTGGCTAATTTCTTCAATGGGGGTTACTTCATGGAAGAAATCAACAAAATCAGGCTGTTCGTAGATTAAAGCACGATAATGTTGACGCGATCGCACTGCTAATTCTTCCATAATCTCATTCCAGGGTTCAATATCATCAAACCCTGTTCTTAGCAGGCTGGCTTGAATCACAGCAGTGGTGATGGTTTCCATGTGGTACAAGGCCAAGTCCACCAAGGAATATTTGGAAGCTAAAACTTCTCCTTGTTCGGTAATCTTGATTCGCCCATTGATACTATGACCAGGTTGAGCCAAAATCGCTTCGTAAGCGGGGCCGCCACCCCGTCCCACAGAACCGCCGCGTCCGTGAAAAATCCGCAAATTTAAATCGTAGTTTTCTGCTATTTGTTGCAGTGATTTTTGAGCTTTATGAATTTCCCAGTTGCTGCTTAAAAAACCAGAATCTTTGTTGCTGTCAGAATACCCCAGCATTACTTCTTGCAAGTTGAGGGTGACGGGGGAGGTAGGGGAGCAGGGGAGCACGTGGTCACTGAGCTTTGCCGAAGTGGGAGCAGGGGGGGATGAATTTTCATCGGTATCTGCTTTTGTTTGTTTGTAGCCGCCGGCCAATAAAGCGCGATATAACGGGAGTTCAAATAATTTCCGCATAACGCTTCTGGAGCGTTGTAAATCTTCTACTGTCTCAAATAAGGGGACAACTTGAATGGTTCCAACAGCGATGGCGGGGTCAAAAAGTCTGGCTTCTTTGGCTAAAAGCAATACTTCTAGCACATCGCTCACGTCGCGGCACATGCTGATAATGTAAGTTTGGCAGATGTTGAGACCAAATTCTTGTTGTAGCGATCGCACGACGCGAAAGGTTTCAATTACATCGTTGGTTTTTTCCGAAAATGGCAATTCTGCCGGAATTAGTGGTCGACGGGTTTGCAGTTCTCCTGTGAGCCAAGCAACTCTTTGCTCCTCGGAGAGTTCGTTGTAAGGTTGAGGTAATATTTGCAGGTATTCGAGGATCTCATTTAGCGCATCGGCGTGGCGAGATGATTCTTGGCGGATATCTAACTGTGTCAAGTTAAAACCAAAAATTTCTACCTGACAGATGAGATTTTCTAAATCTCGACAACTTAAACCTGTTTCTGTCAAGTTCCGCTGAATCATTCGCAGCTCTGCTAAAAAATCGGCTCCCGAAAGATACAGAGGGCTATCTTGATTTGTTGGCGTTTCCCGATTGTACAAAGCTAGATTGCGATCGCGAGTATTTTCCAACCGTTTCAGCACGTAAGCCAATTTCAGCCGATAAGGTTCTTGTCGATAACGCAGCGCCAGTGCGTCATATACTTCACTTAACTGGGACTGATCCAATTCTAGAGATTCCAGTAAGTCTGGTAAAACATCACTCCAGTGCATCGACACACTCAACAATTCAATCAGATTTTTCACTGACTGAATATATCTCCCGATCACCATTTTGCGCTGATAGCAAGCCGTTTTCCAGGTGATTTCGGGTGTGACTGATGGATTCCCGTCTCTGTCTGAGCCTACCCAAGAGCCAAAAGAGCAAAAGTTTTTACTCGGTGGTTCTAGCCAAGGAAAGGTATTAGATAGAGTGTGTTTGAAACGTTTATACAGTTGGGGAATACCATCAAATAAAACTTCTTGGAAGTAGTGCAGGGCATAATCTACTTCATCTAGCACTGTGGGTTTGAACTGGTGAAGTTCGTCTGTACGCCACCACAGGCGAATCTCTTCGAGCAATTGTTCGCGGACATCTACTGCTTCCCAAGGATATGCTCCTGGTGTAGTCCCAGAATGGTTTTCCAAGGTATCCAGTTTTTGCAAAAGTTGTACCACCTGTCGCTGCTTATCTCGGATGGTATGACGAACAATTTCCGTCGGATGCGCTGTAAAAACTAACCGCACATCCAGATGTGCAATTAGACGTTGAATTTGCTGGGGTGGTACATTCAGTTTGAATAAATAGGGAAACAAGGCAGCAAAAGTACCTTTTGGTTTGACTTGCGCCTTTTCGAGATAATCCTTTTTGAGGAAGGCTGCTGCTATTCCCTTGCTAACGGGCGCATCATCTTCTCTTTGATTGGAGGAATAGTTAACATTAGACGGTATTTCCGGCTCCATAGCCTCTGTTTCTGCTTCATAACGGCTCAATTGCTGCCTTTGTTCGTATTCCTGCTCTATGATGTTAATCAGCTGAAAATACAGAGCGAAAGCACGAGCCGCACGAATTGCTTCATTGATATTTAGTTGTTCAATTAATTTGACGGCTGAAGATGCTTGGTCATTTGTTGCTTGTCCTTCTGGCGAACATAGGTCGCGCAACTCACGCAACAAGTCTACCATATTTTGACCGCATTCTTGCCGGAGAACTGACTCCCACAATTCTTCCACTACCTGGAGACGATGACGCAAAAATAATTCCGACACCGGGTATATATCCGCAGTTTGAGACGAAGAGTATAAAAGGGAACCCATATTCTCTATTCTTGTAAAGCTAATTACTGTTTACGGTTCTAGGTTTTGCACTTAATGCTCACCGGGTTGTTCCTGAGCAAATAATTATTTGGTGTATATCTTCTCATCTTGATTGATTTCGCGTTCATCTGGGAAATCTAGATTGGGTAGGCGATCGCCTCGAAATAATTCTTCACTAGCTTCTCCTAAGGCTTCTAGTGCTCTTACTGTGGTTTTTCCAGTAATCAGCAGCAGTAATATAGACGCTGTACCTATTTGTAAAAGGAGCGATTGAGGAATGGGAAACAAATCCAGATTGGATGCGGGTTTAGGTGAAGACTGTTGGTTGGTAGGAGGCATTGCTAATTTTTGGTTATGGGAAGCATGAGTAAGAAGCAGTTAAGAGTTAGGAGTTATGAGTTAGGAGTTAAGATGACTCCAACGATAAAGGGAGGGAGTTTAATGAGATAAGCTTATTGTTTGTTTCGCCCATCAGGGGCATTAGCGTAGTGGAACACAAGTCCAGCTTTCAAGGACAAGTCATCAGCCAGTCATATAGAATTATTCTGACTCCTGGCTCCTAACTTTTAACTCTTAACTCCTAACTTCTGATTTCTGACTCCCTATTAGTAAAATAAACGCAAAACTCAACATTAGTCAGACTTGCAACCTATACAAGACTATCTTGTCCGATTTTGTGAGCTACGAAGGTAACAAAATTGTTAAAAAAAAACGTCAGAGTGTGATAGACCTATGGTTCTAGTTTACAAGTGCAGGCACTATCCCCCAACCATCGCTTCCTGTAAAGTTAACTGAGCATGAAAACAGTAGTACCAGATCGCCAGCAATCCTTAGTGCAATGGGTAAGCCAAGCAACAGGGATTAACACTTTCGGAGTGAAAGTCCGGTTGCGGGGAAATGACCTTCATATTCTTTGTGAAGGTACAGAATGTCCGCAGCGTTGGCGTACTTTGTCTGATTTGCTGCAAGCATTACAGCAAACAAACTTAGATATTCTCACAAGCAGCGAACAAACCTCAATATATCAAGTATTTGTCTATGGTCGCAGAAAAGGGGAACAGCGCCCCTCATGGTGCCATCGAGTTCACTTGAATCAAATAGATAAGCATCTCGATCAGGTGCAGCAAGCGTTGCTAGCAGACTCGGAAAAATCAAAACAACCGGGTGGGGCGCTAATTGTCTCTAACGAAAGTTTGGCACGCCAAGGGAATCCAGAAGCGATCGCTCGATATTTGAGTGAAACTTTGAGTACGCTAGGTGTATCAGTACAGGTAAAGATTAAGCCATATAAGCCCAAGAATTCTCAGCCAGAAGAAAATCGCCTGTGGATATTTTGCCAGTCGAGCTATAGCCCTGATGCATCGTTGCTTGCCGAACCTATAGCACAAAAGTTGCGTTATCTCAAGCTTTCCGGCTACCAAGATGCCGTAATCGTTTCTCAGGTGAGCGGCGAAACTGTCCCTGATTGGCTGCTGCGGGTGGATTTGACGCCACCAGAGGTGATGCTGAAAGAGTGGGCGCGTTGGGGAGATGTCCAAGCGATCGCTCGATTATTAGCTGAAGTACTATCAGGATTAAAAGTTGGCGTCCAAGTTTCTCTAAAAGAATCAACGCTACATATATTTTGTATCCCAGCTTTCGATCCTTTAGGAACTGCCCCGATCCCAGACAAAGTAGTGTGCTTAGAGGCGATTTTACCGCAGCTAGAAGCGATCGCTCCTCAAGGTATTCTCGCCGCCACTATATACGGACAAAAGGCAGGCGACAAGGAACCCACTTGGATTGATTGGCTGGCTTTACCCGCAGCCAACTATCCCGCCTTTGCTATATCACCACTTGATTTGGCAAATACTGGCGATGAACCAGCAATGGTATTTTTACTAGAGCGCTTACTCAATCCTGATTTGGATTGGCGGTTATTGACAGGTGGAACTCGCGTACTTCTACTGAACAAAAATGGTTTATTGCACATTATGTGTGATGCACCTGTTTGTCCACAGCGACAACAAGTAGCAAGTAAAATTACGCAGTTTATCCGCCAGTTAAAAATTTCCGGTATTATGGGAGTACGTATATACGGTCGCCGTGCTGGGAATAAAGAACCTTTTTGGCATTATGGCGTCGATCTTGAACATCGCCAACGTTTAGTACCAGAAGCAACCCCAGAATTTGCTGCTACTTCCATATACATTAACGATTTAGTAACATCTGAGACTAGTGAACCAATTTTGCGCCCAGACTTAACGACAGAAGAAGTTCAAAATTTTGTAACCGAAGTAGCGCGAGATTGGATAGCAACGGCGAGTTCAACTGCGAGAAAATTCCTGTTGAAAAGCCAGCTATTTACCGAAAGCAGCGATTCAGCGGAACGTAACCATGATGTTCAAGAAATTAAAATTGCTCTGGTTTGGGGAACACTAGGATTATTGCTCACTCTCCAAACTGATTGGGTATTGGGTCGAATTATTGCACCTAACACGCCCAGTTCGCCAAAAGTCGCTAGTGCCACCCTCCCATCTCCATCTTCCGAGCAAAAGGCATCTTTGACATCTGGGAAAAATCAGAGTCAGAAAACGACATTTTTTAGCAGCACTTCCAAAACAAAATCTCCTCCAAATCAGAGTTCTGTATTTAATGCTTCGGAATTTACCCAGAGTGATGATACCCCAAAAAATAATTTGGCAGCCGCACCACTGAAGGAAAAAGCAACCGCAACAGCTATTCTTTTAGCAGCGCGATCGCAGATGCCAAGTTTTAATGTCAGGCAATTAGACGAACAACTAGCACTCTATAAACAGCGTTTAGCTAGAACTGGCAGTACGCCAGATGTGTTGATTATTGGCTCCTCCCGCGCCCTCAGAGGAGTAGATCCCGCAGCACTTTCTAAAGCTTTAGCGACTCAAGGCTATCCAAATCTTGACGTATTTAACTTTGGAATTAACGGTGCTACGGCACAAGTTGTAGACTTTGTGATTCGTCACGTTCTAGAACCATCAGAACTACCAAAAATAATTATCTGGGCAGATGGTGCACGTGCTTTCAACGGTGGACGCGAGGATATTACCTTTAAATCGCTTGCGGCATCCGTTGGTTATAAGCAAGCATTCCAAAAAACAGCAACTACTGCAAATAGCAATGATTTACCAGAGAATACAGTAAATTCGGAAGAACAAAAGACAAAGGAAGAAAAACAGGAAATTAGTACTTATGAAGCCGTCAATCAATCATTAAATCAGGCTCTAGCTTCTGTTTCTACTAGCTATCAAAACCGCGACCAAATTAAAAGTTTACTGCAAAAAAAACTGCTCTTATTTGGTAAGAATCAGACAGTTACATCACAAAAACAATTGACAGACGGGACTTCAGATGAAAGTATTTCTCAGCAAGCCGTTGACTTTGATGGCTTTCTACCCTTGTCTATTCGCTTTAATCCCGCGAGATACTATCAAAAACATTCTAGAGTTCCCGGAAATTATGACAGCGACTATAAATCTTTCCAAGTAGAAGGACAGCAAGATACTGCTTTTCAAGAAGTGCTTCAGTTTACCCAGTCTCAGAAAATCTCTTTAGTATTTGTCAATATGCCTCTGACGGGAGATTATTTAGATCCAGTGCGTAAACAATATGAGCAACAATTTCAGCAATATATGTTGCGTTTGGCTACTAATCCCAACTTTATTTATCGTGATTTGAGCCAACAGTGGCCAAAAGTAAATGATTTCTTTTCCGATCCTAGCCACCTCAATCGGTTTGGTGCATACGAAGTCTCGAAAAAGCTAGCTAACGATCCGATGATTCCTTGGCCAGTGAAGTAGAGAGTAGCACTTCTCTACGAGAGGCTGCGCCAACGGCTACGCTCAGTGACCGGGGAGCAGGGAGACAAGGAGACAAAAAGGATTACTAAAGCCAATGACAAATGACTAATGACTAATGACAAATGACAAATGACTAAAAAATGAACTTTATCTCAATTTTTTATGGGTTGTTCTTATTGAGTGTGTTAGGAATTTACTGGTCTTTAGCACAACATAAATTACGATTGTGGACGCTGCTAATTGCTAGTTTGGTTTTTTATTCATCTTTGCACATCCAATACATACCATTACTATTAGCATTGACGTTTATCAATTTCCGTATAGGGCTGGCAATTGGTAACAACACATCACCAGGGAAACATTCTCTTGACTGGCAAATTTCTAATGAAGAGTGGCAATTTGCTCAAGTTGATTGGAATCGTCGCCGTCTAAAGGTTTTGTGGGTGGGTATAATTCTAAATGTTTTACTGCTATTAGCTTTTAAGTATTTTACCCCTTTATTCAAGTTTGTTTTTCATGTCCAAACAAACTCACCAGATAGCTCTTTTAAATTAATTGCACCTTTGGGAATTTCATTTTTCACCTTTGAATGTATTGCTTATTTAATAGATGTCTATCGCGGTGCCCCTGCTACTGATAATTTTCTCAAATTTGCTACGTACAAATTATTCTTTGCAAAACTGATTTCAGGGCCGATTACGCGCTACCACAACTTAGCAAATCAATTTAATACACTAGAATTACCCAATACTAATAGAGTAGCTGAAGCGCTGTGGTTGATTGCTAGGGGCGCAGTCAAAAAAGGTATTTTTGCAGACCACTTGGGAATTTTTGTAGATTTATGTTTCGGTAACTTGCAACGGGCGGGTAGTACGGATCTCTGGTTAGCTACATTCGCTTATGGCTTGCAGTTATATCTAGATTTCAACGGTTACGTAGACATTGCCCGTGGTAGTGCTATGCTTTTCGGCTTGATTCTACCTGAAAATTTCGACTTTCCTTATTTCAGTACTAATATTTCCGAATTTTGGCGGCGCTGGCATATCACTCTGGGAGATTGGCTACGTAACTATGTTTATTTTCCCTTAGGCGGTTCCCGTCGGGGTTTAGCCCGTACCTGCTGGAATTTATTTATTGTGATGCTAATTGCTGGTATCTGGCACGGTGCTGCTTTGGGTTATGTCGTTTGGGGTATACTCCACGGATTAGGTTTAGTGGTTCATCGACTTACAGATTCTATAAGCGATCGCTTTGAAACTTTAGAACAATTCTGGCAAAATCCTCTAGGTATCTTTGTCGCTTGGTTCTTAACTCAATTGATGGTTTTTACCTCTTGGATTTGGTTTCGTCTACCTAATCTCCAAGACTCTTCTTTAGTAATTCGACATCTTTGGGGTTATCCGGCTGACGCCCAGTTTGCTGAAAAGGTCTATGTGGAAGCCTTAAATATGAGCCAATCCCAACTCGCTTGGGTACTTCTAGGTTTAGCTGCGCTTATGGCTGTAGTCTATGCATTCAATCGAATGCTGAAGTTGGAGTTTAACTGGCCCCTTAAGCTTGTCTTCGTCCCCCTATGTTTTTACGCTGTTTGGTTATTAGCTCCTGAAGGCAGTTTGCCCTACATTTACTTTGATTTTTAAGTGAAACATCAGATAATATAGAGCTTATTATTTCGTTACAAATCGACAAGACTTAAAATGTTTTTCATCGGTTAATTGTAAAGAAGTGTAAAGGTAAAGAACTAGGCGATCGCGTCATTGAAAGTGATAGCTAGTTGGTTATTGAAATGGCTTAAAAAGCCTCAATCCATTACTTCGAACGCTATTGTTTATAGTAAAAAACTTTACAGTTATATGAGTTTATTAAAGAATTTTATTACAGAATATTAAGTCACAGATATCGTCAAAGTAAATTCATGTAGACTATATTTCAACAGGCGAAAATAAATCCGCTTGTTCCATATTTAACAACCCATAGCACTTATAAAACCATGACCACAACCTTACAACGGCGCTCCGACGCTAATGTATGGGATCGCTTTTGCGAGTGGATCACCAGCACTGACAACCGTATATATATTGGTTGGTTTGGTGTACTAATGATCCCAACCCTGCTAGCTGCTACCACCTGCTTCGTAATTGCCTTCATCGCTGCTCCTCCTGTGGACATCGACGGTATCCGCGAACCAGTTGCAGGTTCTTTGATCTACGGAAACAACATCATCTCTGGTGCAGTTGTTCCTTCTTCAAACGCCATCGGCTTGCACTTTTACCCAATCTGGGAAGCTGCTTCCTTAGATGAGTGGTTGTACAACGGCGGCCCTTACCAGTTGGTAGTTTTCCACTTCTTGATCGGTTGCGCTGCCTACCTGGGTCGTCAGTGGGAACTTTCTTACCGCTTAGGTATGCGTCCTTGGATCTGCGTAGCTTACAGCGCACCTTTGGCTTCCGCTACCGCAGTATTCTTGATCTACCCAATCGGTCAAGGTTCTTTCTCTGATGGTATGCCTTTGGGTATCTCTGGAACCTTCAACTTCATGATCGTGTTCCAAGCAGAACATAACATCTTGATGCACCCCTTCCACATGTTAGGTGTGGCTGGTGTATTCGGCGGTTCATTGTTCTCAGCGATGCACGGTTCGCTAGTAACTTCTTCCTTGGTGCGTGAAACCACCGAAACCGAGTCCCTTAACTACGGTTACAAATTCGGTCAAGAAGAAGAAACCTACAACATCGTTGCAGCCCACGGCTACTTCGGTCGGTTAATCTTCCAATACGCTTCCTTCAATAACAGCCGTTCACTGCACTTCTTCTTAGCAGCTTGGCCTGTCGTCGGTATCTGGTTCACCGCTTTGGGTATCAGCACGATGGCATTCAACCTGAACGGTTTCAACTTCAACCAATCAATCATTGACTCCCAAGGTCGCGTCATCAGCACCTGGGCAGACGTAATCAACCGCGCTAACTTGGGTATGGAAGTAATGCATGAGCGTAACGCTCACAACTTCCCCCTAGACTTAGCTGCTGGTGAAATTACTCCTGTAGCTCTGACTGCTCCTGCTATCAACGGTTAATTCTGAAGATTCTTAAGTATTAGCTAAATAAAAAGCGCCCTCCAGAGATGGGGGGCATTTTTTAGTTGTAATTATTTTAAAACCAATCGTTTAATAAATCTGATTACGTAGAAGGCGCACCGGAATTAGTAGCAGAAGTAGCAGCCAGTAGTGCATCTATTGATTTGTACGACAAAAGACGCGCCTACCGTCGCAACGCAGTGCAGGAATATATCGTTTGGCAAACTTTAGAGAATAAACTCGATTGGTTCTGTTTGCAAAATGGTGAATATTTACCACTTGTGCCAGATGCAGATGGTGTGATTCAAAGTAAAGTATTTCCAGGTTTGTGGTTAGCTGTCACGTCACTAATCACAGGAGATATGACAAAAGTTTTAGCAGTACTGCAACAAGGGTTAAATTCAAAAGAACACGCTGAGTTTGTTGAGCGTTTAGCTTAATAAAACTTAAAAATAATGTCTTGAAAAATACAAATCATTAATGTAAAACGTGATATTAGGAGCCGGGAAAGTTTTCCCTTTTTTCAGACAGTCTCCCTTGGGAAATTAGTTAATAGCATTTTTGGTGTGAGGTAATTTTAGAGAGTCCCGGCTATTAGGGGGAAGGTTATTTGGCGAAAGTCTTTGAAAACAGCTTAATTTTCAATTCTTAAAAATTGGAAAAGTTTGTTGTCAGCGATTTATAAACGACACAGTTATGACCACAACTTTAGGAAGAAGCGAAAGCGGCAACCTGTGGGATCGTTTCTGTCAATGGATTACTAGCACCGACAATCGGCTTTATATTGGCTGGTTCGGCGTTTTAATGATTCCTACCCTATTAACCGCTACCATCTGTTTCATTATTGCCTTTATTGCTGCACCACCCGTTGATATTGACGGTATTCGGGAGCCAGTTTCTGGTTCTTTATTATACGGCAATAACATCATCACTGGTGCTGTTGTACCTACATCTAATGCCATTGGTTTGCACTTTTACCCCATTTGGGAAGCTGCTTCAATGGATGAATGGCTCTACAACGGTGGCCCTTATCAACTCATTGTCTTGCACTTCTTGATTGGTATCTTCTGCTGGCTTGGTCGGCAATGGGAGTTAAGCTATCGTCTGGGGATGCGTCCCTGGATTTGCGTTGCTTACTCCGCTCCTGTCGCTGCTGCGACTTCTGTCTTTTTAATTTACCCAATTGGTCAAGGTAGCTTTTCTGACGGGATGCCTCTGGGCATTAGTGGCACATTTAACTTCATGTTCGTATTCCAAGCCGAGCATAACATCCTCATGCACCCATTCCATCAACTGGGCGTAGCGGCGGTGTTTGGTGGTTCGCTGTTCTGCGCGATGCACGGTTCTTTGGTGACTTCCTCTTTAGTTAGAGAAACGACTGAAAGTGAATCTCAAAACTACGGATACAAGTTTGGTCAAGAACAAGAAACCTATAGCATCGTAGCGGCTCACGGTTACTTTGGGCGGTTAATTTGGCAATATGCCAGCTTTAACAACTCGCGTTCCTTGCACTTTTTCTTGGCTGCTTGGCCTGTAGTTGGGATCTGGTTGACGGCATTGGGCATCAGTACGATGGCGTTCAACCTCAACGGGTTTAACTTTAACCAATCAGTTCTTGACTCTAAAGGTCATGTTGTTAATACATGGGCAGATGTCCTAAACCGTGCCAATTTAGGTATAGAAGTGATGCACGAGCGCAATGCTCACAACTTCCCCCTGGATTTGGCGGCGGGTGAGGTAGTACCAGTGGCAACGATGTCTACGACGGGCGTAGCTCCGGCACCTGTAATTCACGGTTAATTGTAAGTTAAAATTCACTGCGCTCTCTGTTGTATAGAGGGCGCTTTTTTCGTGCCTGAAGCTATAGTTATACAAATATTTACACAGATAAATTATAAAAAAAATATCTGGTGTATTTGGGTACAATTACTAAATTGTTACTCATTTATATTAGTGAATGCATTGGTATAAATAAAAATAATTATCAAAACTGTAAGCAGTGGATAAACTAATTACTGACGATTATCCCAAAAGTTTACATACATCGTGTTTCCACAGACTACAAATCTCAGATTTTAGTTTTTGTCTCAATTCAATATAAAATCTAAAACTTAAAATCCAAAATCAACATGGCAGACCTAACTCCTAATTCTAGTTTTAGTTTGACACTGCGCTTGCAGATTCCCAATCGTGTAGGGATGTTGGCGTCGGTAACACATGCGATCGCAGCTACTGGCGGTAATCTCGGACAAATTGATTTAATCGAGCAAACCCGCAAAGAGTCCACCCGCGATATTACTGTGGATGCTGCTAGTACTGAACACGCTGAAACCATTGTGCAAGCAGTCAGAGCCTTACCAGACATCAAGTTACTCAGTGTTTACGATCGCACCTTTAATTTGCATCGCGGTGGCAAAATCAGCATTGCTAGCAGAATTCCCCTGAAGAGTGTATCTGATTTAGCAATGGCTTACACACCTGGAGTTGGTCGAATTTGTACTGCGATCGCTCAAGATCCAGAGGAAGTTTATAAGTTAACCATCAAACAAAACACTGTTGCCATTGTTACTGATGGTAGTGCCGTTTTGGGTTTGGGAAATCTCGGCCCGGCCGCTGCTCTCCCAGTCATGGAAGGCAAAGCAATGCTATTCAAGGAATTTGCAGGGCTGGATGCTTTTCCCATTTGTCTCGCCACCCAAGATACAGAAGAAATTATCCAGGCAGTTAAAAATATTGCTCCAGTGTTTGGGGGCGTAAATTTAGAGGATATCGCTGCACCTCGCTGCTTTGAAATTGAAAAGAGATTACGCCAAGAGTTAGATATCCCCGTTTTTCACGACGATCAGCACGGTACAGCAATTGTCACTTTGGCAGCGTTGTATAATTCCCTGAAACTGGTACATAAATCCTTAGCAGAAATCAAGATCGTGATTAACGGTGCTGGGGCGGCGGGAGTGGCGATCGCTCGGTTACTCCGTAAAGCTGGGGCAGAAAAAATCTGGATGTGCGATTCTAAAGGGATTATCTCTACCAGTCGCAGCGATTTGACAGAGGAAAAACTCGAATTTGCTGTGAAAGGTCAGGGTACATTAGCGGGTGCAATGCAAGGAGCAGATGTGTTTATTGGTGTCAGTGCACCAGGAGTTTTGACACCAGAAATGGTGCAATCGATGGCGAAAGATCCAATTATCTTTGCAATGGCAAATCCGATTCCAGAGATTCAGCCAGAATTAATCAGTAAAGATGTTGCTGTGATCGCGACCGGTCGTAGCGACTACCCAAATCAAATCAATAACGTCCTCGCTTTTCCTGGGGTATTCCGTGGTGCTTTAGATTGTCGGGCACAGACAATTACCATCAAAATGTATTTGGAAGCTGCAAGTGCGATCGCCTCTTTAGTTAAGCCTTCAGACTTGAATCGGGAACATATTATTCCTTCAGTCTTTGATGAGCGCGTTGTCACTGCTGTTGCTGCTGCTGTGCAACGTGCCGCGCGGGAAGAAGGCATCGCGCGGAATTAATTAACTAAAATAATCACTTTTATGGGATGGGCATATCGCTCGTCCCTAAACTTTTAGGCTGCAATCAATTTGCGCTATGAACTGATGTTAAACAGATAAGAATTGATGCATGATTGGTGATTAGATGAGTTGGGGCTACCAATTTAGGAGCAAAGTAACACATCTAAAACACCATCATGTCAACTGTTTGCAATGAAGTATCAAGTTGGAGACGAGTTTTTACAAGAACTACCACTGATTTTAGGGGGGCCAATCCTCCAATATACTGAGCCAGAGTCTGTGACAGTATGGGTGGCGCTTAAACAGTCTTGTCAGGTAGAACTTAAGGTTTATGACACAACAAATGATGGTGAAGTAATAGGAAATTGCTTATTGGAGGGAGAACGCTCTACCTTTGCTTTGGGTAAGTATCTTCATGTAGTTGCGATCGCGGCTCGGTCTACAATTGGACATCGCTTAACTGGAGGTCACATCTATGCATACGACCTCCAGTTTACTGTTGCCGACCAAACCCTGCAAATGCAACAAGCATTATGTTCAAACTCCTCTCCTCCAGTCAGCATCAGCTACTTCGATCATCAAAAACCAACCTTTGCTCTACCGCCAAACCGTCTTCAAGACTTGCAAATTGTCCATGCTTCCTGCCGTAAACCTCATGGTCATGGGTTTGATGCATTGCCAATTCTCGATAGTATGATTCAGACATCAGCAAATCAACCCCAGCACCGCCCTCACCAGCTGTTCCTCACGGGAGATCAAATTTATGGAGATGATGTAGCAGAACCATCTCTGTGGGTTGCCACTACTCTTGGTGATGCCCTTTTGGGTTGGGAAGAACAACTTCCGGTGAATGGAATGTACTGCACTCCCCAGCAGCTACCCCCTGGAGAGCGTGCTGATGTGGCGACAAATCAAGCTGGTTTGACGGCAGGACTACATAATAAAGCAGAGAAAGTCAACAGTCATCTTTTCAGTTTAGGTGAATATTACGCTACTTATTTACTAGCTTGGTCGCCAGTGTGCTGGCCGACTGCATTTCCCAAAGGACACCAAGTAACACGCGATCGCAAAGCTATCAAGAAGTGGAACCGAGAAGTCCAGCATTTGCGCCAATTCATTTATACCCTTTGGAAAGTGCGCCGCGCCCTTGCCAATATTCCCATGTACACCATCTTTGATGACCATGATGTTAGTGATGACTGGAATTTGAACCAAGCTTGGTGTTTGCGCGTGCTGGGGCGACCATTAGGGCGAAGAATAGTCCAAAATGCATTGTTAGCTTACACGGTGTTTCAAGGTTGGGGCAATACACCAGAACAATTTGCAGAAGGAAAACCAGGTGAAAAGCTGTTGGCGGCTGCACAAGCTTGGTCAGCTTCTAAAGGGAGAGATGCAAAGGCTAATGAGGCGATCGCTCGTTATGTAGGAATGCCAGCCAACGATCCCCACACAGGTTTACCTATTTTAGTCCGAGACGGTTCAGTATTTATTCTGGAGCGAGATCTGGAAGCGCTGACTTGGCATTATATAGTCCGCAGCGATTGCCATGAAGTAATTGTGCTGGATACACGTACATGGCGAGGTTATCCAGCCGATCAAAAACCAATTGCCCCACCGATGCTGTTGTGTCCCAAAGCCTTTGAGCAACAACTACTTTTACCTTTACAACAAGTAACTGAACAAACTCAAATTAAAACTACATTTGTGATTGCGCCTACAAATGTTTTTGGATTACAAGTGATTGATTGGATTCATCATTGGCAGTTAAACCAGGAGAAAGTTTTTTCAACAGATGTTGGAGATGCTTGGAACATTAATGTTGAAGCACTGGCGAAATTCCTAACTACTTTGTTTGAAGAACGTCAACAAGTCGTGATTCTATCTGGGGATATTCACTACAGTTCTGTTGCTCACTTATCTTATGCACGCACCCATTCCAAATTACAATCTGTCTTGGTACAGTTAACCGCTAGTGCATTGAAGAATGAAGAGATGTTGACGCGGCTGATTCATACACGATTGAAAGATTGGCTGCTACCAGAAAAAGTGCGACATTGGATAGGCTGGATCGACCCACCCAATATGGTAGAAATTTCCGAGAAACAATTACACCATAATCGTCAGCTGCTGAATGCCCCTGACTGGCATTGTGTACTGGAGTGGATACCTAGAAACAGTGTTCAGACTTCTACCTACACAGCAGATATATTATCGTTGATAGCTCCTTGGAAACGAGCCGAAAATGCTAAATGGAAATGGTTACAACCCCTGATTGTTTGGAAATCTCGTTGGTTTCAGGAGGGACGAGAAGTAGTTGGATTGAATAATTTAGCTCTGGTTCACTTTGAGTTAGCAGATGAGAGTAATTCTTGCAAAGTTATTCAAGATTTATACTGGTTTTCTTGTTGGTATCCAACCCAAATTGTTTACAGCCGTTTTGAGAGCCAGTTAACGCCGAATCAATCATTGTTAAGATGATCGGCTTTGCTCTGCGAATGAAAATTCTGGTTGTATATCTGGGCACTCTAGATCAAAGAAACTTACTGGAGAGTAATTTCTATGTCTACAACCCCAATTAGTGCAACATTGGCACAAACAGACAGAGATGCTGTGTTGCAAGCGATCGCCACCATTAAAGAAAAGCTACCATTTTTGGTTGATTTGAGTGCTGGCGATCGCAAGACTTTACCCAAGATAGGCGATAAGAGTTGGGCGTTTGTAAGCATTGCATTAGAGGTGGCCGTGCAGAATCCAGAGTTTTTACCGCGATCGTTCGACTTGGAAGAGATGCGGAAGGATGTGCAATTATTTGAAGCGTTGTATCCGGTGTTGTTGTCGTTGACGCAATTACAAGAGTTGGTAGATGATACATCTCTTGCAGTCGGTAGTGAAGCTTATGCAGCGACCTTGCAGGTATACAACTACGCGAAAGCCAGTGGACAAGGCACGGGTTTAGATGCAGTGGTTGTGGAAATGGGACAACGATTTGCTCGTAAACCTGGAAAATCCAAGTCTCAAAAAGCAGCATTGTAGAAAATAGCTCGGTAGTTGCACTTTTGAGGTGCAACGTTAAAGTTCAGAATTTGAATGTTGGAGTTAAAAGCACGACATTCCAAGTTCTGAGGTTTATTTTTTGAGTTCAAAGGCTCAACGTTCAAGCAAAAAGGTGCAACTTCCGAGTTCAAAGGCTCAACGTTCGAGTAAAAAGGTGTAACTTCCGAGTTCAGAGGCTCAACGTTCGAGCAAAAAGGTGCAACTTCCGAGTTCAGAGGCTCAACGTTCGAGCAAAAAGGTGCAACTTCCGAGTTCAGAGGCTCAACGTTCGAGTAAAAAGGTGCAACTACCGAGTTCAGAGGTTGAAAATTGAGATTTTGAAAGCGATCGCAGAAGCATTTTATCCTGAAAGCTTATCTCTGATGTGGCATCACTAAGAGTTTGACTAAGCTAACATAGTAAAAATGTTTTCTGTCTTTTCTCAGTGAAAATGTCCAGTCAAGATTACGGTTGGAAACGCTTTTGGTGTAGTCGCTCAGGTAGCATTAATCTGGTTTGTGGTGGTTATCTGTGCGACCCAGAAGCAGAGGGGGGACACATCTATAATCCAGACCTTGTAACTTTTAAGGCTATATCCGACTTACCATGTTTAGCACTCTTGGGTGAACCAGGAATTGGCAAAAGCTATACCATAGAGGCAGAGAAAAATGAAATTATTAGCGAAATTCAAAAACAAGGTGGTCAGGCACTTTCGTTAAATATCCGTTCTTATGGAAGTGAAGACAGACTGGTTTGCAGATTATTTGACAGCCCAGAATTTACTCAATGGCTAAAAGGCACTCATCAGTTACATATTTTTTTAGATAGTCTTGATGAATGCTTGCTACGAATAGATACATTAGCAACGCTCCTAGTTGACGAGTTCAAACGTTATCACAATCATATCCAGCGTTTACATCTTCGTATTGCCTGCCGAACGGCTGTTTGGCAACCAGTCCTAGAAGAAGGACTGAAGCAAATTTGGGGTAAAGATAGTGTAGGAATTTATGAACTAGCCCCACTTCGGCGTGTAGATGTGAGTAAAGCCGCAAAGATTGAAGGCATCAATAATCCTGAAGCATTTCTAGAAGAAATTAACAGGAAAAATGTTGTACCTTTGGCTATTAAACCAATTACATTAGAATTTCTGATTAAAACTTATCGTAGCTACGATGGTAAATTTCCTCCTAATCAAAGGTTGCATGAACTTTATCTTGAAGGATGTCTCTGGCTTTGTGAAGAACGGAATAAGAGCCGGATTTCATCGAAATTAAAAGGTAATCTTAAGCGGCAACAACGTTTAATGGTTGCGGCTAGGATTGCAGCGATCGCGATTTTTGGCAATAAATTTGCTATCTGGACTGGTATTCAGAGTAATGTTCCAGATGATGACGTGCTTATTGAGAAGATATGCCAGGGAACAGAAAGCGTTGATGGTAGAGAGTTTGAAATTACTGAAGAAGCTGTTGAAGAAGTTTTAGATACTGGTTTATTCTCATCTCGTGGTGAATTAAGTCGTATGGGATGGGCACACCAAACCTATGCTGAGTTTCTGGCTGCATGGTATCTAACACAACGTCAGATAGAACTATCTCAAATTCTAAAACTTATAGTTCATTCTGATGATCCTGATAGCAGGATTATTCCTCAGCTTTATGAAACTGTAGCTTGGATAGCGAGTTTGTTACCTGAAGTATTTCAGGAAGTCATGAAGACTGATCCTCATATACTGCTGCAAAGCGATGTTGCCACTGTTAGTGATAATGATAAAGCTTCTCTGGTTGAATCTCTTCTAAAACTACACAATGAAGAAAAATTGACGTACCAGCATAATACTTGGCTCTACCCAAATCTAAATCATCCTAAATTACCTGATCAGCTTCTACCTTATATTTTTGATTCAACAAAGAGTATAAATGCAAGGAACGTAGCTATTGATATTGCAGAAGCCTGTAATGTAAAAGCCGTACAGGAATATCTTGCCGATGTTGCTCTTGATCCTCAGCAACATTCTTCGGTTCGCATCAATGCAGCAGTTGCTGTATGCAATCTTGGTGATGAAAAAACCAAAGCAAGATTAAAACCTTTAGCAGTTGCTAAAATCCAAAATGATGTAGAAGAACAGCTAAAAGGTTGTGGACTACGAGCAGTTTGGCCAAGCAATATAACAGCAGAAGAGCTTTTTAACGTAATAACACAGCCAGCATCCAAATCCATTGGTAGCAGATATCAAAGTTTTATAGCAAAAGAACTTGGGAAACATCTTCAAATATCTGATTTATCAGTAGCTCTAAGATGGCGAGAAAAACAAGTTACTAGGTACAATTTACATTATCCTTTTGGGGATTTATCAGATGTAATTATGTTGAAAGCCTGGGATAATCTGAATGAGTCAGAAGTAATGCAGGCATTTGCTAGAGTTGCTTTTTTGCAGCTTAAGAAGCATGATGTAATTGTATATGACAATTCATATAAAACAATATCCTTTAGCCAGGTTTTAAAAGATGATATTTACAAGCGCCGTCAACTTGTAGAGTCAATTATCTCTATCATTCCAGAATCAGACAAGGAGCCTCGGTGGTTAATTAGCCACAGAACAGGAATTGTTTTTAAGCAAGATTTTACATGGTTAATTAAATGTCTCCAAAATTCAGAAACCGAACATCATCAAAGGATTTGGGCAAAATTGATCCGGTGGAATTTTAGACTGACTGAATTGGAATTTGAGCATCTAAATGCTGTGCTTACAGCAAGCCAGACTAACTTAATACTAAGAAAAGAGTTTGATCTCGAAGCAATTGAGTTAGGTTCACTAAGAGCGCAACAAGAACAAGTAAGATATCTAGAGCAACAGGAAGGGCTAGACGAAGACGAAAAGCAACCTCTTTTAGAACCTCCGCCAAGGGCGCGAGTACTTGAGACTTTGAGTCAAATTGAGGCTGGTCAGTCTAATCTTTGGTGTTCTTTATGCTTTGAATTAACTCTTGAAGCTGATAGTACTCATTATGGTAATCCATTTGGATCTAGTTTGATAAATCTTCCTGGTTGGAATGAAGCAGAAGATTCAACCAAAGAAAAAATTCTTCATGGTGCAAGGCTTTATCTGAGCGATGGCGATCCAGAAAATCAAGCTTGGCTGGGTAAAAATAATTGTCCCTGCTCTGCATTATTAGGCTATCAAGCATTAAGTCTGTTGCTACAAAAAGCACCAAACTTTATTTTCACTCTATCAGCCGATGAATGGCAAAAGTGGACAGCAATAATCCTTGCGTATCCCAACGAGGGAAGAATTGAAGACCAAGAGCATCGACAGATATTGATTAACAAAGCCTATGAAAATGCTCATAGCGAATTTCTTAAAGTCTTAATCATATTAATTGAAAAACAGAATCGAGAACATGGTTTTGTTGAAATCAACCGCTTCATAAAAAAACGCTGGGATGAAAAGTTAGGTAAAGCAATATTCAATAAAGTTCAAGAAGATAAAGAATTAACTGATAAAAGTCTAGGTGATTTACTTGAGAATTTACTGAGATATGGATTTATTGAAGCTAAAGCATTTGCAGAATCTCTAATTACTTCACCTCTTGCGAACAGTAGCGAGGAAAGAGCAAAAGCAGTTGCAGCAGCTTGTGCGCTTATGCTCTATGCAGAAGATGCAGGCTGGTCAGTTGTTTGGCCTGCTATTCAGCAAGATACCGAATTTGGTCGAGAAGTTATTGAAAAGATAACATCCTCAGTTGAATATAGCGGGAGTATAGAACAGCGTCTACCTGAACAACACATAGCAGATTTATATATCTTTCTTGCCAAGCAATATCCTGATTCAGATCAGGAAAAGCAAAAGATTCCTGAAGATGAAAAGCTTACAGGTATAACAGCATACGTGGAAAGCGTACAAGACAGTATCAAAACCTGGAAAGACTACATACCACAACGCTTACAGGAGTGCGGTACTCCTCAAGCCTGTGAAGCACTTCGCAAGATTATTTTTGAGTTTCCAGAATTAAAAGACAAATTGCAATGGAGATTGCTAGAGGCTGAGGCTTTAATTCGTCGCCAAACTTGGCAACCACTTCAACCAGAGCAGATTCTCCAGATTGTGAGCAATAAGCCAAAAAATCAAAGTACACAAATTCAAACAGGAGTCGTTATTATGCAAGGATCAAACAACCCAAACTTAAACTTTAGTGGATCTGTGGGTGGAGTCAATGTAAATAGCACGGTAAATGGAGATCAGATTGGAACACAGCATAATTATGCTCAAGAGCAAAATCTCACAGAGGCTTTTGAAGAGATACAGCAAATCGTAAATCGTATAACTCAGAATTATCCCACTCAAACTGAAGCAGAGAAACAAATCATTATTGCAGAAGCAGTAGAGCAGGTGAAGCAGAATCCAACTTTGAGGAAGCGCTTGGAATTGGGAGGAAAAGCATTTATATTTGAAGCACTTCAGAAAGCTTCAGATCAGTGGTGGGTCGCTCCATTTGTGAAAGCAATCGAGGCTGGGGTGAAGGGAGAATAAACTTAAGTCAAAAATTAGGTGATTGTCTTTTCAGTCACCATCATCTAACATCAAAGCCTCAAGTCTCAAGCTCAGAACTCAACGTTCCGAGTCCAGAAGCTCAACGTTCGAGTAAAAAGGTGCAACTTCCGAGTTCAAAGGCTCAACGTTCGAGCAAAAAGGTGTAACTTCCGAGTTCAGAGGCTCAACGTTCGAGTAAAAAAGTGCAACTTCCGAGTTCAGAGGCTCAACGTTCGAGCAAAAAGGTGCAACTTCCGAGTTCAGAGGCTCAACGGTCGAGCAAAAAGGTCGAACTTCCGAGTTCAGAGACTCAATTTTGGTGTTCTAATCAGTAAAAGCTGAGAATGTATGCAGCCAATTCAATAGAATTATCCCAACACGGCATATATTCACGTCATATACTATTGTGGAGGTCAAGAAACCCAAGCGAATTTTGACTTTGCCGAGAAACAAAAGTTTTCCTGTTGGCGGGAGGGTTAGAAAATGAGTGATTTACAAACCCAGTTACCCACAAATACATGGATTTACACTTCTTGGGAGGAGTATGAGCAGATAGTCGCTAGCTTACTCAACGAGAAGGGAAAAAGCTATTACTACAAAGGACACATGAGGCTGGAAATGCCACCAGTTAGTTTTGATCATGGTAAAGACCATGTAATAATTATTTTTGCTGTAACTCTATTTGCGACCATTAAAGAGATTCTAGCGACAGGTTTAGATACAACCACCTTTCGTAAAACTGGTATTCAGGACTGTCAGCCCGATGTAGTGTATTACCTTAGAGAACGTACCCAAACTATCCCAGCAGGTACAGGAATCGTCAACCTCGATCGCTATCCTGCACCGGATTTAGTTATTGAGATTGCGAAAACATCTCTGCTGGATGACTTGGGTACAAAACGATCGCTCTATGAAGAGTTAGGTATTGCCGAATACTGGGTAGTAGATGTACAAAATGCCCAAATCATCGCTTATGCTATGGCAGAGGAAGGTAGTAAACGTATCCAAGAATCACAGATATTGCCTGGATTGGCGATGCCTATTTTAGAAGAAGCCTTACGCCGTAGCCGTGAGATGAATCAATCTGAAGTTGGAGCTTGTTTATTGAGCCAGTTCCAGCAAAAGGAGTATTGTTAACTAATAGTTTTTTCAAAAAGATATACATCATCTTGCTGATATTCTAAGTTAAACTTTGATTGGCTTTTCAAAATATTTACCAAGTTAGAAATAGATTCTGAAGTTGCAGCACAACCTGGATGGCTAGTGGGGATATCCTAGAGGTTTGAGATGATTATCCCGATTTTAGATATGCGTCTATTCCGAGAAAAAGAATGGTTATTTAGCTTACTGATAATATCTCTATTTCTATGGCTGATATTTTTGGGAAACTCTCCTTTAAGAGATTGGGATGAAGGTACTGTGGCACAGGTTGCTCGTGAAATTTGGCGTGCCCCGCTTGGTTCAATGCATTGGCTTTATCCCACATTGGGAGGACAACCTTATCATAATAAGCCACCCCTGATCCACTTGTTAATTGCTTGGACTTACTCGATCGCAGGCGTGAATGAGTGGACAACGCGTCTACCGGGTGCAGTATTAACTGCCTTGGGAGTGCCTTTGCTTTACTTGGTGGGATGTTTGCTTTTTAAGCAAAGTTTACCAGCTCTGTTTAGCGCTTTAGTTTACCTGACGATGTTGCCTGTAGTGCGTCACGGAAGGCTAGCAATGCTAGATGGTACAACTATTACCTTTTTCTTGCTGCTGTTGTTTTGTTTGCTAAAAGCACGTCAGAATCGTCGATATGCTCTAGGTGTGGGATTTTGTCTGGGGTTAATTGCTCTCACGAAAGGGATGATAGTTTTGCCGCTAGGGGCGATCGCTTTTTTATTCCTGATTGCAGATCGGCAGTTTACTTTGTTAACAAGCCCCTATTTATTAGTGGGAATATTTTTAGGAAATGCACCTGCGATCGCTTGGTTTGTCGCTCAATGGCAACATTATGGCGAAACTTTCTTCCAAGTGAACTTTCAAACACAAACTCTCGATCGCCTGACACAATCTGTTGAAGGCCATAGCGGGCCACCCTGGTACTATTTAATTGAGTTAATTAAATATAGTTTTCCTTGGCTACTATTTTTACCAGGAGGTTTTTATCTAGCTTGGAAAAAACGTCATACTACCTGGGGTAGCTTAATTCTTATTGGCACAATTTTTTACTTAGGAACTATCTCTTTAATGAGAACTAAGCTGCCTTGGTATGTTATGCCTGTATATCCATTTTTAGCTTTGGCAATTGGTGCGAAACTTAGCGAAATTTGGCAGTACGGTCATTTTAAGGTGCGAAGTTTGACAATATTTATGGCTATTATTGCTATTGCTGGTTTAGGAGGCTTTGTTTACTTTATTCTTGCAAAGAAAGAGCCTAGTTTAATAGTCCTGAGCATTGTTTTGGCAATAAGTATGAGCATTGCAGCATGGCTAATTAAACAACGCGATCGCAACTTTATTCCAGTGTTATTTTTTGGAATGTACTTAGTTTTAACACTGTTAATGAGTTCGCAATCATGGATCTGGGAATTAAAGGAAGCTTTTCCAGTTAAACCAGTAGCAGAATTAATTCGGACAAATGTTTCAACAGGAACACAAATTTATACTTCTTTTGCTTATGGGCGTCCCAGTTTAGACTTTTACTGCGATTGTAAGATAACTCCTGCAACTGTCCCAACTTTACAACAAATGTTATCTAATAAATCTTATTTGCTGTTAGACAATGGGGCTTTGCAGCAAATCAATTTAACTGGTAGTAAAATTATCGGTTCGGCTCAAGGATTTACACTGATTTCACCATAACTTAAATATGTAAGATATTTTACTTTTTTCATCTAAATAAATTTATCCTTTAGAGACATATTCTCTAAAATTTAACTTTAGATAAATCAGCGCTGCTACGATCCTTCGTTTGTTACTTGAACAATTGATTGACTCGATTGGGCTAGATAGATACCCGCTAAAACTACGGCAAAAGTAGCCCAGTCAAACAAACCCACTTGTTCTGCAAAAATAAACCAAGCAAAAATGGAAGCTAGAACTGGTTCTAAAAGAAGCGTAACGGCGACAACGCCTGACGAGATTCTGCTAAGGCTATAAGCTAAAAGTCCCTGACCCAAGACTTGGCAGAAGAGAGCTTGGAAAATTATGAAAAACCAACCCATCCAGGAATAGGGCAATAGTCTATCTTCGAGGAATGGGACGACTGGTAATAGAAACATTGTTGTCACTCCGCATCGCCACAGCATGATAGTTGCAGTGCTAAATCTGGTTCGGAGTCTTTCTATCAGTAGCATACACGTAGCCATGAAAACCGCAGTTAGCAACGCTAATGCATCACCTAATATTTGATCGGTTGCAAATTGTACCTTATTGAGTTCAAATGCGATCGCTCCCACCAAAGCGATGACCAGACCAATCACGAATCTATTGTTGAAACGCCGACCGAATAATAAATACCCAGCCAAAGCAACAAATAAAGAGTTCAAATTAGACAGTAAAGCCACGTTGGCAACACTAGTTTGACTCAGCGACCAAGCCCATAATAGAAGATAGGTTCCAGCAGAGGTTCCCATTGCCAACAATAGCCACACTTCTTGACTTGTAAAAGGCTTCTGTTCTATAGATTGGTTATCAAGTAAGACAGGAGTAATACTGCCTGACGCTCGCGGACTTGCTAACGCTACGCTATCTATCTCCTGCCTTTTGCCTCCTTCAATAGACTGTTGGTGGCGGAAAGCCTCAAGTCCATTCCACAAACCAAAGACAACTGTTGCAATCCAACTGCGATGAAATACTACAGCATTTGCACCAATTTCTTGTTGACACAATTTAGTCAAAGATGGTGCTAAGGATATGGGAATTAAGGCAAACAATAATGAGACAGTTCCTAATAAAGCGGGTGTTTCGGAGAATTGTTGCTTTAGTAATGACAGTTTAATCGTCATACTTTTAACGAAAGTGTTAACTATATTGTTGACTGATTCCTGGAACGGATAATTAACAGCAGCTTGGCTAGATACGGCTAAGTATAAACCCATTAAAACTACAGCGAAACCTATCCAATTCGAGAAAGTTAATTTTTCTGAAAAAATTACCAGAGCGAAAATGCCGCTAAATACTGGTTCTAACAGATGTACCAAGGAGACAACCACAGAGGAAAACCTAGCAAGGCTATAGGTCAAAAGCCCATGACCTAAAACTTGGCAAACCAGCGCCAGGAAAATTACCCATACCCATCCACTGACTGTAGAGGGGAAAAGCCGATCTTGAGTAAACAAAAGTATGGGGAAGATAGCTAGAGCGGCGATCGCACAGATCCACAATTGAATTGTAGCTGGAGAAAATTTAGCTCGTAATTTTTCTACGATCAACAGGTATGCACTCAAGAAAATCGCCGAAACGATCGCAGCCAAGTTTCCTTGAACCTCGTCTGTAGCAATTTGCAACTCCTCAAATTCAATGGCGAACGCTCCCCCAAGGGCGATGACCATGCCAATCAGGAATTGCTTCTCAAAACCCTTACGAAATAGCAGCCACACCCCTAAACTAGTAAATATGGGAGCGAGATTGTGTAAGACACTAGAGATCGCAACGCTAGTTTGAGTCAGCGACCAAGCTAAGAAGACTAAAGTCGCAGCCCAAAAAATACCAGCACCAAGCAATAACCACAGATCCTGACTGGTGTAGGGTTGCTGTTCTACAAGTTTTTCTAAGGAAAGTCGCTGACGAATTGTCTTGTATCCATGCCAGAGCAAGAAGATCGCACTACCAAGCCAAAGGCGATTAAATACAGTGGCATTGGGACTGAGTTCAGTTTCGCTCAATCTTACGAAAATAGAGCCAAAAGATATGGCACCGACACCTACAAATAATGAAGCGATCGCTATCTTCGTTTGATTGGATACATTCATTAGGAAATTTAAATTCAATTTCTTAGCAATAATGGATCGAACCCTCTAACCAACCCAATGCTCTTGGGCAAATCCTACAGCTATTTTGGCTAGTAATGTCACAAAAGCCCCTAATATTAAATATCCCTGACGAGGATGGCGAGATAGCAGCACACCAATAGCTATATTCAGAGGCACTATACCATAGGCGAGACGGCTCAAAGAGATAGTACCTCCAGAGGCTAGCAGCAAACCAATACCACAAAAGCCATAAATAACTGTAACTGGGGTCAGTTGCGTATGTAAGCGCCACAACACATAGCCACCACCCAAGACCATGAACAAGTTGAGGAAGTTATCGATCCACTGTTCGCTTGCCAAAATCAACAAAAATAAGACTAAACCATAAAACCCATAAAATAATTTTACAGAACTAGAACGTTGACGGAGATGCCATAAAAGATAGCTACTAGAAACGATCGCGCCAACTAACAAGAGATACCAGGGGTCTTGAATCGCATCAGAGGAGTTTTGAACCCAGCCAAATTGCCAATTTTTACTGCCAACGGCAATTTGCATGAACATATTTAACCAACCTTGCCAATCAAATCCTAGAGTTGGTCGCCATCCTCGCTGTGCTTCGATAAAAGCTAAAGGGTCGCCAAAATAAATCGCACAATACAAACTGAATAGAAGTATGCCAATAGCAGTAGTTAAAGCGGCTATATAGGCAATAGGTGGTCGGCGTTCTTTCCAGGCTGCGATCGCTAATGCTGGAATTAGTGCCATACCTGTAGGACGTGTTGCTGTCGCCATCGCGCCCCAAAAAGCAGTCCAGGCATACTGCTTTCGATCGAATGCCTGCAAAGTCGCTGTACTCAAAAACAAATACAGTCCCTCTGTGTAAATCACCCCCGTAAACATGGAAGCTGGATACAAAGAAAGCACAGCAGTTACCCAGTGCGCTGCATTGATGCCATAACAATCCTTGACCCAAAAGTACAAATAGTAAAGTGCTGCAAAAAATGCCAAGTTGTTGACTAACGTGCCTGCCAATTCAAACGGTAAGCCCAACTCCATCAAAAACCAGATGCTTAAGGGAAACAGGGGAAAGAAGGCGAGATTATGTTGCTTGCCGTCATTCACAAATTCATAACCAGAAGTTGCGATCGCACGGTAATGTATACTATCCCAGGCATCAAAAACCCCCCAGCTAAAACGAGGCAAAAATTCTTCTGCTGGTAACGGTAGCTTTGGCGCAACCAGCAACATAGCTGTCCAGATGAATATTCTACTGGCAAGCCATATTGCTGCTGGAAACAGGAAATCATTTTTCCATAAAACTTTTTTTATAACTATCTGAACTTTGGCCATAAGGTTGAGTGCTTCAACAAACTCCTTTGTGCATCCTTTTACCTATGGCTGTAACACAGCAATTTTTGAGTAATATTTTGCATATTAAATCCTCCACCAACACAATCAACAAACTGGACAGATTAAAAACTACTTAAAAGTATTCACTATCTAGTTACTTTTGCCAATTTTCTCGAAATTTATCTTTAAAATATACTATTTATAAATACAATTTTTGTCTACCTGTATGAAAATTGAACTGCTTTAGGGCGTATTTTAAAAACTGATGAAATAGTTTATGATTTACGCACTATACACAATTTATGTATATCATAATACTTAGCACTGAATACATTTGTTACTCCTCAACTATCAAGACGGTTCGGTTAAGCCCAAAAAATGAAAATGGCTAGGTTGGGTTGAGGAACTAAACCCAACATATTGTGGGGTTTATCGGGTTTCACTACCTTCAACCCAACCAACAAATATGCTTAACTGAACCGTATTGCCTAAACTATAGAAAGGGCTTATAGCTCTTTTTGCATATATTCCCTGCTCTCATCTTCTTTAATTTGTAAACTCCAATCACGAATGATATTCCCTTTCTTTTATCTTCTTGGAAAATTGGGATGCTAGCGTGCTTAAACCTAATTTTTTAAGTAAGAAATATTTATATGTTTCCCAGGTAGACACACGAAATGTACTTTTGAATAACCATGCATCGTTATCAACTGTAAAGGGGGTTCCAACCTTAGCTACAAGAAACGAAGAAGTATTATCTGAATTTGATATTAATTCTTCCCAATTAGCTGGCTGTTTTCTTCCCAAATTGAAAATTTCTTCTAAACTCACGATTTCTAAAAGTTCTTTTCTAATTAAACATGCTGAATTTCCAAAATATTGAATGGGATGAGAAAAAACATCACTTCCGAAATAATCTTTACCTGGCCCCCACTGTCCCCCAGCACTTCTATCTACATGCATTAAATTGATTCCTAAAATATTTTTATCTTCATTAAGAATAGTAAGGCCATGTTCCAAGATATTAATACAGTCTTGATCTGTTCCCACTATTTGAATATCGTCATCCAGATGTAAAATATAATCAGATTTACACAGATTCAGACTAATAAGAATTCCAAAATTACTATGAGGTGGATGGTTCCTAGTATTATATCTTACACAATCAAAACTATTCATTTGATTAGATGATTGAAGTAGCTTTATTCCATTTAAATCAGGACTACTATCATCTAGAAATATTTTTTCAGCAAACGGAAGCTCTAGTAATTTAGCCCAACTTTGTATAGCACGACAAACAATGAAGATACGGTAATCGCGTAACGACTTAATATATGAGCATGTAGAAAACGATGTTTTTTCCCACAAATTACTGCTGAATTTTTGCATATTATACATTTTTTTATCCTTTTATACTATAGTTAGAGCATACACCATCAAAATAATCTTTTCCTAAATTCAATTTTACTACCAATCTGTAAAGTAATTGTCATACCTCCGTCAGTCTTTTCGCTTAATTTAACAATACTCCAAATAGTTTTCGTCCTAATGGATAAAAAAGCCACTTATTATTGTAAACTGCAAATAATCCAAAAAAAGTATCCTTCTAGATCAGCTATTAATACGATAAAAACCATACTTGCGCAAATGGGTAATTTAGCAAATCTCATCATTAATAATTAGTAATTTTATTGACTACGGTTATAATTATGTATGTTGGGAAAAGTGAACTTCACAAGTCTAAGTCGCTACAGTCAAATCTCGGAGAAGATGTACCGATAACAGTTTAGCCAGGGCTTCGAGTTTGTGGAATTAAATCGGTGAGTAATTGACCAGGTAATGCTTTGAACTTGGCTAAATTAGAAGTGACACAAAAACAGTTTGTAGATAAAGAACTTTGATTGATCTAAGAGGATGTTTTAAAAGTCATGATTAATGTATCAAATATTTCTTTACCCCACCCTAACCCTCACCAATATGTCGGGGAAAAAACCGGATTTTCTTGTTTCCCACCAATATATCGGGGGGATTAAGGGGGGTAATAATTCGATTAAAGTCACAGCTAACTACTTTTAAAACATCCTCTAATAAGGCAGTTTTTATGAAAATAGCATATATAATTTTGGCACATAAATATCCGAAACAATTAGTACGTCTTATTTATAAACTAAACACAGATGATGTTTCATTTTTTATACATATAGATAAAAAAGCAGATTATAAAATTTATCATCACGTACTGACTCAACTCAAGGATTTTCCAAATGTCTCTTTCATAAAGAGATACAATTTAGCATGGGGAAGTTTTGATATTGTCAGAGCTAGTCTTAAAGGAATACAATCAATAGTTGAAACAGGTACTTCCTTCGATTATGTTATCTACTTATCGGGTCAAGACTATTTGATTAAGTCAAATGAACAGATTAAGAAGTTTCTCCAAGAAAATAAAGGTAGAGAATTTTTAGAATATTTTCCACTACCTTGTAATAAATGGTATCAGGGAGGTTTAACAAGATTAGAATCTTGGCATATTCGTTGGAAAGATAAGGATTTTTGTATCCCAAAAAAGCGTGAGTTTAAATCTCGCATTAACTCTTTTTTATATTCATTGTTGATTTTGCTTTTACCGAAAAGATATAAATTTCCTGAAGGCTTTGCTCTTTATGGAGGTTCAGCATTTTGGTGCTTAACAGGAGAATCCATAAAATGGATAAATGATTTTGTTAAGCAAAACCCTAAGTTTGTTAATCGTTTTAATTACACTTATTGTCCAGATGAATTGTTTTACCAGATCCTGATTGTAAATTCACCTTTTAAAGATAAAATTATTAATACTCACTTGACATATTTAGAGTGGTCTAACGTTAATTCCCTTCACCCCAAAATTTTAGAAAAAAATGATTTTGATAAAATTAGAGAATCAGAAAAATTCTTTGCCAGGAAGTTTGATATGACTATAGACTCGGATATATTAGATATGATTGATGAAATGATATTGAGTCAATTTTAACTTGCAAATAAATTTTTAATTTTGGTCGTAGCGAATAAATAATAAATGTTCACGACTATTGAACTTTATTTGGATAAAAAATAGTGGTTTGCGTAAAATATACGCGAACCAAACGTAATTTCAAGAACCTATCCCACTAATCATTTTTGTGTTAAAAAGCTTAAGTTTGTTAAAGAATGAAAACGAAAAATTAAGGTTTTCAAGCATATTTTACGAAGACAAGTAGGGATTATTAAAATAGTGGGATAGGTTCAAGAACACTCAGATGATTGCTTAAGGTTGACGGTTGATCCAGCCGCCATTGTTCGGCGAGCGGACAGTCCACCAGTATCCGTGAGATTTTAAGATAAAGTGCCTTTTGTCAATCAGTTTAAATACTCAAAACATTGATAAGAAAAATGATAATCGCCACTTTGAAGGAGGATAGAGAACAGGGGGATATTTTATTTCTTTGCGTTTCTCCTCCTCGTCAATGTATCGATTATAGTGATTGCTGTGATTAAAGAGTCCCCAGCAATTTATAGTGAGAGTTGTCTGTAAATCCTTAAGCAATTGTGAAAGCGATTACTCTCGTTGGTTCTACTGGTTCTATTGGGACTCAGACTTTAGATATTGTCACTCAGTACCCAGATCGGTTTCGGATTGTGGGATTGGCAGCTGGGAGCAATGTTGAAATGTTGGCTGCTCAAATTCGGCAGTTTCGGCCAGAAATAGCAGCAATTTGCTCAGAAGATAAATTACCAGCGCTCAAAGAAGCTATCATTGACCTCGATCCCCAACCGATTCTACTGGGTGGCGACGCTGGAGTGATAGAAGTTGCCCGTTACGGCGATTCCCAAACCGTTGTCACTGGTATTGTAGGTTGTGCTGGTTTGCTACCAACGATCGCAGCGATTGAAGCTGGTAAAGATATTGCTTTAGCAAACAAAGAAACCCTGATTGCTGGGGCCCCTGTTGTTCTACCCCTAGTCGAAAAATACGGTGTAAAATTACTCCCAGCCGATTCCGAACATTCCGCAATCTTTCAATGCCTTCAAGGTGTGCCCAAGGATGGCTTGCGGAAAATTTTGCTGACTGCATCTGGTGGGGCTTTCCGCGACTGGGATGTAGAAAAGTTAGCAGATGTAACCGTTGCTGACGCTCTCAAGCATCCTAATTGGTCGATGGGGCGTAAAATCACAGTAGACTCTGCTACTTTGATGAATAAAGGGCTGGAAGTAATTGAGGCTCACTTCCTGTTTGGGTTGGATTATGACAATATCGAAATTGTCATTCATCCCCAGAGCATTATTCACTCGCTGATTGAACTGCAAGATACTTCAGTTTTAGCCCAACTCGGTTGGCCAGATATGCGCTTACCCTTGCTTTATGCTCTATCTTGGCCCGATCGCATCTGTACCAACTGGGAACGACTAGATTTAGTCAAAGCTGGAAACTTAACCTTCCGCGAACCAGATCACCAGAAGTATCCTTGTATGCAGTTAGCTTATGCTGTGGGTAAAGCTGGTGGTTCGATGCCAGCAGTGTTGAATGCCGCCAATGAGCAAGCTGTAGCTTTATTTTTAGATGAAAAAATTCGGTTTTTAGATATTCCTCGGTGTATCGAATGGGTGTGCGATCGCCATCAAAATGATAACCGTGCTAATCCCTCTTTAGATGACATTTTGGCAGCAGATCAATGGGCAAGACAAGAAGTTTTAACAGCGACTGAAAAGTTAGAAACTCACTCGCGGATAATTTCTCTGCGATAAAAAACTTCAGTTCAGTTTGGACTGAGGATTAGAAATTGATGCCTAATCCCCAATCTCTAATCCCCAGCCTCTAATTTAATTAATATGAAAATCATTTCATTTGATGGCAAAAATGTACTCACCAAACTATAAAAAAGTTAACAAATAAAACTTTATTCAAGATAACTTTTGACTTCCGGATCGGTCGTCAATTTTATGTATATCTATAATTTATCTACAAAAAAATAAAAAGCTTTACAAAAACTTTGCAAATAAACCCAGTATATTACATAAATAATTATCTTATTCTTAGGTAAAATATCTCCAGGCTAATTATCACAAAAACCTCCATTTTAGTAAATATTAAAAACTGGGTTTAGCATCTTTTATACCAGTGATTATTACCAAAATAAAAGCGTACCCTTTCTGAGTCAACCCACTTTCAGACAAGGGCAATTATTAAGGAATGAATATATATGATTATTACGTTGATTATAGCTTGGATAGTCTTCATAATATTATGGAAATTGCTGAAAGCAACCGTAAGCACTGCATTAACTCTTGCGGCAATCCTTGTTTTATTAAATATTAGTTTTGGCATTACTCCCCAAGATATTTGGCATTACGTAACGCAGTTTGCTCAAAATTTGTCGCAGATCCAAACTGGAAAGTAACAATCTATACTTCACTTTTGCTAATGAAAGGTGAAGTATAAAACGTGAAATGACACCTTTCTTGGTCAATCATTATTTAATGCTGAAATCTTGGCTAAGGCATCCTTAAAACTCGGCGGCAACTGACGCATAATCTTGCCTCTTTCGCGATCTAAAGCCACTAATGTCACCTTAGCCGTGACGTATAATTGTTGTCCATCAGTTGAGACAATGGCGTAATCCCAATTGATTCGCACACCAGTCACCTCAGCCATGCGAGTTTTTACCAGCACTGCCATACCCAATTGAATTGAACGGTGATAGCGCACCGACAGTTCTACAACTGGTAAATCGCAGCCTATAGCAACTAAATCAGCAAATTCAATCCCTATAGATCGCAAACATTCAATCCGCGCTTCTTCCATCCAAGCTATATAGGAACCGTGCCAGACAAGACCGGCATAGTCTGTGTGGTGGGGTTGGACTCTGACAGGATATTCAAACCAATTCCCAAACTCGTGACTGGATGGATTATCAAGGGCGCTGGTTGGTGGCAATTTTGGTTGGCTGGGTTTTTCTTCTGACATCTTCAATTTTCTCAATGCCTATAAATTTTCCAAATTATTGAATAGCATAAAAATTAATTGCGTTGCTGGACTTATTGATTTAATATTTACCTTCCGAGCATAGGGAGTGTTTTGTTATGCAGCCTAATCTCCGGCATGTGAGTGTTGTTACTTTATCTCTACTTAGCTTACTAGGTTTTGGGATGGTATATCCAGACAATAATCAGGTAAATACAAATGCAAGGTTGAGGTATGAATCTGGAGAAAAAGCTCAAGCTTTACCCAAGAATAATCAACTCTCAGAAATTGCAAGGCTCAACGAAGAAGCGATCAAAGAATCTCGGCAAGGTCAATCGAAAGAAGCGTTGCAGAAATTACAGAAAGCATTAGCCATCAGCAGAGACTTTGGAGAGCGCTCTTGGGAAGCGGTAACATTCAACAATATTGGCAGAATCTACCAAAGTCAAAAAAAGTATTCTGAAGCACTTCAATACTATCAACAAGCTTTATTAATTAACAAAGAACTAGGGGATCTGGTTCGACTTGGCAAAACCTACAGTAACATAGGTTACTTATTCGATATCCAAAACCAGCCAGAGTTAGCAATTTTTTTCTATAAGCATTGCTTGATTAATCGTGAGAAAGCTCGCTTGAATCCATCAGCATTGAGTGCGCCGCAACCAAATGCTTACAACATAACTGTTAGTCAGACATATCGCATTTTGGGTGAACGATTGCTTAAACAGGAACGTGTTGCTGAAGCACAAAGGACAATGGATTTACTCAAAGTTGAAGAACTAGAGGAATATCTCCAGAATGTGCCAGGTAATCAACGTACTGTCAAAGGTATTAATATAGCGGCAACAGAAAAACCAATTAAACAAAAGCTGGATCAAAGTGTGGATAATGCTGTTGTGCTGGGTAAAGAACTGACAACACTACGGAAAATTTCTCCCAAAGAGCGATCGCTCAAACAGAAACAACGCATCGAGCAATTAGTCTTAAATCAACAGCAACTTCTAAATGGATTTAACCAATTTATCAATAGTCCTTCAGTGAAAGCACAGGTAGAGCAAATTAGCCGTACAGCTAGGCGGCAAAATTTGGATTTGGAGAGTCTCAACGAACTTCGAGATAATTTGGCGCGATTACCGCAAAAATCGGCATTGCTCTATCCACTGATTTTAAAAGATAGTTTGGAATTGGTATTGGTAACTCCTGAATCCCCACCAATTCATCGCACCGTTGCTGTAAAGCGCGAAAACCTCCATCAAACAATTGATGCTTTCCGCCAAGCTTTAATCAATCCCAGTCGAAATATCAAAGCACCTGCACGCCAATTGTATGACTGGCTAATTAAACCGATAGAGAAAGACCTGAAGCTATCAGGTACGCAAACTCTGATTTACGCTCCAGACGATCGCTTACGCTACATTCCGTTAACTGCTTTATATGATGGCAAACAATGGCTAGTGCAGCGCTTCAATGTGAATCACATTACATCTGCTAGTCTGACTAACTTAAACACCCCAAAACAATCTACTTTGCGGGTTTTAGCGGGTGCTTTTACTAAAGGTAGTTATCAAATCAAAGTTGGGAATCGACAGGTTGCTTTCGCTGGTTTACCCTTTGCAACGCGGGAGGTGGAAAGTCTAGCAGCTGCGGTTCCTGAAACTACGAAGCTTTTAGACGATGCTTTTACCCCCAGAGTCGCTGTACCCCAAATGGATGATTATACAATTGTCCATTTAGCAACTCATGCAGCCTTTGTAGTGGGTAAACCAGAAGATTCGTTTATTTTATTCGGGAATGGCGATCGCGTTAATTTTAGAAATGTCGCCACTTGGTCACTCCCAAATGTAGATTTGGTAGTGTTGAGCGCCTGTGAAACTGGCTTGGGAGGTAAGTTAGGTAATGGTGAAGAAATTTTGGGCTTTGGCTATCAGATGCAACAAACCGGCGCTAGAGCCGCGATCGCCTCTTTGTGGTCTGTAGATGATGGTGGTACGCAAGCACTCATGAGTGCTTTTTATGGTATTCTCTCTACTGAAAAGCTGACTAAAACTGAAGCTTTACGCCAAGCTCAAGTCTCATTAATTACTGGAAACTGGAAGGAAATAAGTCATAATGCACCCGTAGCAGCAGTTAATGACTTTAGTCATCCATACTATTGGGCACCCTTTATTTTAATTGGTAATGGACTTTAGGTGTATCGCATCTGACACTATAATTGCTGCTACTGCCCAGATTCACCATTTGAAACTTAGTAATGCGCAATAACGGTCATTTTGACCGCAGTGGTAAGCTGAAAATCTGGCTCGTGAGATTTTGGCAGATACTAAAAAATATGCGATGGGCCAGCCATAGCCAATCAATTCATGATAATGGAGAAATAGGTAAGCGCGATCGCTAACTAAGCCACTGTTACCGATTAACAGTTACCGATAATCAATTTCTAATTTGCTCTCGACCTCTGAAATCTTAATACTTCTTGGCAAGAGTTTTAGATCCTGTATCACTTTGCATAGATTGCTTGACAAGATCGGCCAATTCATCTAGTTGGCTAATTGCCTCTGCACCCTCTAGCTTCATTAATTCGCGGTCATCTCGCATTTCCGTCCAAGTAATGCCGTAATCGGACACTAAAAATCGAATCAGATGATTATCGCCCAAGCTAACCATAAATGATGCACTATTCATTTGGTCGCCACAGGTATAGCAAGATGCAGGATACCCACGCCGCTCTAATACAATCGCCAAGGCTTGCAGGTTCATTACCAAGTCTTGGACGAATTGTCGATGTTGATGTGCTAGTCTCAGAAACACTTTTGTCCTCCAGACACCACAGTAATTTGAGTTTCTTTTATATTTTCTTTAGATTTTCTCACCCATTGGTATTGTAAACTATTCATTACAATTACCAGACAGATGATATTGAGTCGTGAATTGACTACTTTGTTTAGGGTAGTGGATCGGGATTTTGAGGGCCGTATCAAACTATTCAGTTTGCAAATTCAAAATCTCGGACAGAATTGCTAAATTTAACTATATCTTTATACATTTCTGTCAGGGTAGATTCTTAGGGTAAGAGATCCGCTTTAAGAGTAACTTAAATTTAGCACTAGTCAACTACAGAAAAGCTACATATTTGGTTTTTATTGGCTATGTGCAGTCAAATATACTGTTATTAAACGCCATAATGTAGTTTTCCATCGTTATAGTGTCTCTTGCTTAGATGTTTAATCTGTTCTGTTTTTAAAGTAGATTTTGGTATAGACAAATGATTAGTTATACCAAATTCCTTCCTCCCATATATATAAAGTTAAGCAGATGACTGTGCGAATTATAGGTTAAGTAGTCACGTAAGCAGAAACCTAATGTTTTATACTAAGCTAACGCAGTTATTAGACAAGTGTCAGTATAGAATTCCCTATGGGAAAACTTAACACTGACAATACCTAAACTCAGCAGAGCAATGTTGCCATTTAGGCAATATTTTCAGGTATTTTTGGATTATTTTCAAAAACTTGTACAAACCAAAGCACGATGAATTTAGAAGGATTCTTATCTTAATTTGGTTTTGCCAAATTTAATGCATATATAATATATTTCGATTATCTATCCAAAATGAATAATTATTTTTTATTAATAACTCAGTTAACTTAATTCGTAATTCGTCATCATGCTTTCTACAAGGGGCTACGCCTAGCTTGCTTTTCCATAAGGTACGTAAACTCCCCACCGTTGCACTAACATAATTCATAATTATTGGCGAGACACTTGGGCGTTATTGTCTCTTTTTTTGCAGTCTTGAATTAGTTGGAGCCTAGATATCCAACTAATTCAATTATGAATTAAAAATTAATAGACTACTTGCCACCAACCGAAAGCTGGGCCGATAAAACGGATTGTTGCCCATCCTACAACCATAAGACCAATGCCTATCCAAGCACCACGAGTAGTCCAAGTGACAAATTGTTCGCCTTGAGTTTTTGTGATTGGAACCCAAGATAAGATCCGAGTCTCTTTACCGTATGTTTCCCCTAGTGTGGTTTTACGACGTTTTGCTTCACCCATAATCAGCAACTCAAATTCTACTTAGGTTCTAAATTTATTTTGCCAGGAATCATGCCTACAGAAAGGCGATGAATTGCATCACCTTCTATAAGCTGATAATAATGCTTGCTTTTCGGCGATCGCGCTTTGGTTGACAAAATTTAAATTGGTCATTGGGCATTAATAACTGAACTTTAGGCAGAATTTTCCTCATCGTTATTGGAAAACAGGCTGGGATCGAGATAGTTAATGCGTGCCAGAGGACTTAAAGCTGCGAGAATTTGAGCGCCGTAGCTGCGGTTAACTACACGACTATCAAGCAAAGCTACAATCCCTTGACTTTCTCGTACTGGAGCGATCGCCCGTTGTAATTCATTTAAGGCTGCTGGCAACAAGTATAAACGGAACCAATCTTGATGCGATCGTTTATAAAGAGCTACCCTACCAGCTACCAAGGGATTTTCCAAAGATGGTAGGGGCAACGTAGCAATGATTAACAGATGGGGTGCTGGCAAAACTCGTTGATGTTCTCGCCAAAATTCCCAACCGCTAATCAAAATACCATTTTCATCTAAACAAGTTTTTTCTACTTGCACCCGCGAACCAAACTCTGAAGCTAGAATTGCCGCTACTTGAGCCTTTAGTGGTACATCTCCCACCAAGACAACCGTTAACCCTGGTGCTGTCGCACTTAGACAAACTAGTGTGCGGACTTTGTGAATAAAGGCCGCTTGAAATTCTGGTGTGTTGGGTAAGGGCAGCTTATAGGGTACATACAGTTGAATTGCTTCCGCTTGACTCTCTGAGGAGAACTTCAGGCAAGTTAAATCTTCTAAACCCAGGCGCTGGTGAAAAAGGGGAGCCTCAGTTTCCGGTTCGATAGCGCTGCCAATTAAAACTACTGGTTGTCGCTGCCAAATCGGCGAGAGTATTTCCCCTAATTCCATTGGTGCGTAGTGCAAAGAAAATAAACCTTGCCGATGGGCAATAGTCGCCCAGAAGAGAGGAGGGGAAGTAGGGGGCGAAAGATTTTCATCAAGGGTTTGAAATTGTTGCCAAAAATTTTTCCACTTATCTGGGAGGTTTGCTCGATCTAAAGCTAAATACAGGCGATTTAAAATTTCTATTTCTGGCTGGGAAATTAGATAGCACTGATATGGATTAGCAGGATGCTGAAAAAGTTCGTGTGTTAGTTGTATCCGTGCTTCACGAATTGCCTCAGCTTGGTTGGGACAAGCCAGCATGAGTTGATCCCAATCATCGGGTTGAATATCTTGGGTAAGTTGATGACGCACCCAATCTTCAAGATCGTCTACCCCATCAATAATTGTGGGGATGCCTTGGGGAAAGCGTGAGCCACCAGCCAATTGTCCTTTTAACCAAGCTTCTGGGGAGGTCAACAGTAGCCCTTGGAACTCAGCATCAGGCCAAGCATCACCTGTCCTAATCGATTTATTGGTTGGTAGCCACTGCTGTAGCCGAGGAATTTCCACCCGCAGCAGAAGTTGCTGCACTGTTTCTTGAGCAACAATAATTACAGGACCATGCCACATTAGGGCTGATGCTACAAAACTAGTACGATACCGCCCTTGATAGCCACTAACTGCCCCTACTTGAATTAGGGCGCTACGTCCCAGGCGCAAGGCGCGTGCTACCAACCGTGCCATCGTCAAATGATGGGGCCAGGAAGGGAACCCCGCTTGCGATCGCAAAAAGTTATGTAGTGACAAATGAACTTCTGCCTCAATCACACGCTTTCAATTCCATACAAAGTGATTTTTACTTCCAACTGCCCCGTTTCTATTATCTTGTCATTTGTCCTTTGTCATTTGTCCTTTGCTAATGACCAATGACCAATCACCCAATACCCTAAATTATGCCAACTTACACAGGAATTTCCAGCGAAGCCTTCAGGCATCCACTAGATCGCCAAGCCGAGCAAGCTTTACGAAATTTGCCAGGATTTGATTTAATCGCTCGTAAATTTGTGGAATTTATCTACGAACGCCCTCAATTAGTCTATCTAATGGGTAACAGCATCCAAGTCGGGCCGCGTCAATATTCCACTATTTACCAGATGTTTCGGGAATGCGTCCGAGATTTGGACATTTACCCAGAACCAACACTGTTTGTCTCGCAAAATCCCCAAGCAAATAGCTATGCGCTGGGGCAAGAGAATCCTTACATAGTCATAAATACAGGGATACTAGACTTACTAGACGAAGCCGAGATGAGGACGGTGCTAGCCCATGAACTGGGGCATATTAAATGTGGTCATACTATTTTAATTCAAATGGCGATGTGGGCGATGAGTGCTGCTTCGGCTTTGGGAGAATTGACCTTCGGCATCGGTAATATTGTCACACAAGGCTTGATTTACGCCTTTTTTGAATGGCGGCGCAAAGCCGAGTTATCGTCAGACCGCGCGGCACTATTAGTGATGGATGACTTGAATCCTGTGATGTCAACGATGATGAAACTCTCTGGTGGCAGTAACAAATATGCCAATGAATGTAGTTTACAAGAGTTTATCAAGCAGTCAGAAAATTATCAGGCATTGGATGAGGATGGATTGAATCAGATATATAAATTCTTGATCTACAATGGCGCTCAGGGTATGATGTTGAGTCATCCTTTCCCTGTTGAACGCTTGCATTACTTACGGGCGTGGGCAGTATCTGAAGAATATCAGCAAATTCGCCGAGGAAATTATCAGCGATCGCCTGCTTCTGGATCGGTAAATGTTTCAGCAGAATCTTCCGAAAATCAAACAGAAATTTTACGCCGCCAAATTGAAGAATTACAACGAGAAATCGACAGAATCCGAAGGTCTGAGTAGTTTTGAGTACTAAATAAAGATTAGTAGGGTGGAATAGTGCCTACTAAATCGTTGGATTTAGCTCCCCGACTTCTTCAAGAAGCCGGGGATCTGCGTTAACAGACATTTATGGGAAATTAAAATACTTAAGAGTTGAACCAGATAATTACTCCAGTTCCCAATACACAAATAATTCCCGCCAAGCCAGCCAAGGGTTTTTTATTTTTACCTGTGAACCAGTCAGAGACTTTACCTGTGTAATTAATTAGTCCTGCTGTATCTATGGTAGCGATCGCCCATACCCATCCTGCGTGCAATCCCCAAGCTAAACCCAAATTACCGCTAGAGGTAAAGCGTGCTAACACTAGTACCATTCCCATCAGCCATAATCCAGGAAGTTGGGGTACGGTTTCGCGTTGCTCCCAAACCAAGTGTAACAAGGCAAAAATCAAGCTAGAAATTGCCGCTGCTAACCAAACTGGGTAATCCTCTGCTAATTCTGTGAACAGGAAACCGCGAAAAACTAACTCTTCTATCCCACCGACAAATAACGCTATCAAGAAAATCGGTAGCAATATGGGTAGTAGTAACTTGAAATTAGACTTTTCAAAAGAACACCAACCTAATCCGAATTGCCCACCAAATACAATAGCTAGACTTAGCACTCCCAAACTAAAACCTAGTGCTAAAAAACCAAGAGTTGAAAGATTGCCAACAAAGCCGTAATCTGAAAAAGATTTATTAGTCAACCAAACAACTCCCCAGAGGATCGGGGGAGCTAATAGGTAAAGTGACACCAATAACGGCATTTTTTGCTCTGGCTGTAAAGGTTTAGGAGGTTGCCAATTAAGCAATATTGCTGATACTGTTGCTACTGGCAACCAGCAAACTATCCAGCAAACAAAAAATGCCGTCACTATAACTAGTGGCGGTGCATTTTCTATAAACGCCAGTAAGGCGTTGACCGAAGACTCAAAGGAAGTTATCAAAATAAACAAAAAAACACGATAGACTTCTTGCATTATAGATTTCTTGCTGATTAATCAAGACTCTACTAAATTTGGTGAATTCTGCAAGGGGTCTAATCGTATTTTTTATCTGGCTACCAATTTGCTGTCGGGGTAAGGACAAGTTATCATTACCTGAAACTTATCCTTACCATCAGCAAATTTACTCTTCGTCTTCTAAATCTTCATCTGATTCGTCAGAATCTATATCTTGTGAGGTTAGTTTTTTATCGCTTTCACCTAGTTGAATCAGGTGAATATGTTTATATCCCAGCCTAATTTCAAATTCATCTCCAGCCTTCAAGCCCATTGCTTTGGTATATGTAGCACCAATTACAATCTGACCATTTTGATGGACACTAACCCGATATGTCGGTTCGCGACCACGACCATCTTTAGGTGCTTCTGGACTTAGAGGAATTCCCCTAGCAGATAGCAAAGCGTCATAAAAATCGGTGAGATTGACACGAACTTGGTTATTCTTAGTAACAGTGTAATAGCCGCACTGTTTAGCTCTTTCTCGGCGTGGTAATGTGGAAAGTTCTTTTACTTTAGCAAGTAGTGCTTTTCCAGTTAATGGCGCGGTTGCAGTTTCAGTCATTATGCTCAAATTTTCCTTACTCTCTCCAAACTGATAAACTATGTAGTCTCATGCCAGCATTTAATTTTTTAGCATTTGCATAGAGCTACTGAAGACCCTAATGTAACGGGTGAATTCCTGCCGATAGGAGCCAAAAGCACTTCTATATATGGTTGTCTACAACCAACTAGAGGCCATCGTTGCCACAGACATTAATTTTGGTGATGTTACGGCACTTTTAACCATTATTCGCCATCAGAAAGAAAACTATTTTCTTCTTTAGCGCTACTGTAGCGGTGTAACTTTCAGCCACCATTACAAATGGGGTTAGGTTCTACTGCAAATAAGTCGTAGACCCAAAAAATTGCAGGTTTTTCACTTTCAGTGCTTGCCTTTCTTGCCAATGAGCAAGTAGAGTTTTCTCCACTCGTCCTCTCAAGCTTAGGACAGCATAGTATTTCAATAGAGTCCTACGGGCATACACCCTTTTGTCCTACCAGTAGAGACACGAATTTTCTTGTCTCTACATTACGAATTAACAAAGCAGTAGTAACCGCGCTGATACGGCTATTGATTCTGGTTTTGCTACTTCGTAATTTTATATTAAATACTAGCATGGACTAATAATAGCAAAATAGTTGTTTAATTTTGAATTAAAGTTGCTGGTAAATTTTTATTTAAATTCCTGGACTTGAAAGTTGAAAAAAGCAGTGACGATTTTCTTAACCCTTTATTATTGCAAGCGCGAGCATTGCTATCTGGCTTTTATAAAAATTTATATATTGAGACGAGCAGTTTTGACCAATGAGTTCAATCCCATATTTTGTTGATTGAGAGCAAGCCAAAAAGTGAAAAGTCTCGCACCTCCGGGTTTCGCGGTGCTCTAACTTTTCTTTGAAAGTGGTGAGGATTTTTCCTCAGTTTATTATCTTCAGGTCAAAAGCGACCAGAGGATTTTGCACGTCTGTCTATGGGATGAACAAATCTCTTAACATCTGCCTAGTGCTTGATTGCCACTACTATATATTAAACATGGGCTTTCAGACTTCTATATAATCAAAAAATTCCGTCAAGTGGTAGCGAAGGTGGAATTTTACTGTCAGGACTGCTTGACTCAAGTTGACATCAAGACATGTTGCTAACTTCACATGCATTTCATTTGGATACGATCGCTAGATCAAAGATCAACTTAAGTTACTTTTTAAGCAAACTCTCTTTCCTTTACATTGCCAAATAGGTAAATTCAATGCAAAGCTGCGATTACATTTTTGGCGTTTTAACTCAGAATTTGACAAAAATCTTGCCTACAACGCTACTACAAGTAAAATTTTAATGGTTATCCTTAAACTAGAATCAGTCGCCCTATAATCGTCAGCCTATTAACACCAGGGTTTGAATTAGGGGCAAAAAGCACAACTCACTTTTCGCAACTACCTGCTTTGACTCATTATTGTTGAGGCTGGTGAAGTAATTTTAAAATTTTGGTTAGTAGTTATGAAAGTTATTTTTAAGGTCATTCGACAGCAACAAAATTCCTCCCCTGTTGTGCAAACCTATCTTGTGGAGGCCGAACCAGGTAATACAATCTTGGATTGCCTCAATCATATTAAGTGGGAGCAAGATGGAACTTTGGCATTTCGCAAAAATTGCCGCAATACTATTTGTGGTAGCTGTGCTATGCGAATTAATGGGCGTTCGGCTTTAGCTTGTAAAGAAAATGTTGGGAGCGAACTTGCCAGATTACAACAAATACCATCATCTCAAAGTAAAGTAAATGCTATTGATGAAATCACGATCGCGCCTCTTGGCAATATGCCCGTGATTAAAGATTTGGTTGTAGATATGAGCAGCTTCTGGAATAATCTTGAAGCAGTTGCCCCTTATGTGAGTACGGCAGCACGACAAGTACCAGAAAGAGAGTTTTTGCAAACACCACAAGAGCGATCGCGCCTCGATCAAACTGGTAACTGTATTATGTGCGGAGCTTGTTACTCTGAATGCAACGCTCGTGAAGTTAATCCAGACTTTGTAGGTCCCCATGCCCTTGCCAAAGCTTACCGAATGGTAGCAGACTCCCGCGATAGCGATACCGAAAATCGTTTAGCAAGCTATAACGAAGGTACTAAAGGCGTATGGGGTTGCACCCGTTGTTTGTACTGCGATTCTGTTTGTCCAATGGAAGTTGCACCATTAGAACAAATCACCAAAGTTAAACAAGAAATTCTCACTCAGAAACAAGCCAGTGATAGTCGTTCAATTCGTCACCGGAAAGTATTGATAGATTTAGTTAAAGAAGGTGGTTGGATTGATGAACGCCAATTTGGTTTACAAGTAGTTGGTAACTACTTTCGGGATTTAAAAGGATTACTCAGTCTCGCACCCCTCGGTTTGCGGATGATCCTTCGGGGTAAGTTTCCCCTATCATTTGAATCTTCTGAGGGTACGGAACAAGTGCGATCGCTCATTGAATCTGTGCAACAAGTAGAAAACAAAAGTTAGAGATGAGGAGTTAGGAGTGAGGAATTTGAACTTCTAACTCCTAACTCCTAACTATAGTTCAACGCGGTTCTTGAGGTATATTCAACGGTTGTCCGTAACGGTCATATACTAAAACATCCCACTGACCATTATTACTAGACTCAAAAGCGATTCTGCTACCATCAGCGCTAATTGTAGGGTTGCGGACTTCAGCTTGCAGGTTGTTGGTCAAATTCCGCGATTGGCGTGTTTCTCTGTCGTAGAGAAAAATAGCCGATCGCCCCTGACGGCTTGCAGCAAATACAATATAACGACCATCTTGTGAAACGCTCGGATGATTTGCGATCGCATCAAAGGAGTTTAAACCTGGCAAATCAACCAAATCACGAGTTACTGTATCAAACATATAAACATCTTGGCTACCGCGTCGGTCAGTAATAAAAACAATATATCTCCCAGAAATTTGGGGGTTTAATTCCGACGCTAAACTATTGAGACTCCGACCCCCTGGATCAAAGGGATAACTTAAAAGACGAGGGTAGCCAAAACAGCCAGTCAATAAAGTTAAACAGAAAAATACAGGTATAAAAAAAACACGTTTCATATAATTAGTCATTAGTAATTAGTCAATAGTCTCACAACTCCTAACTCCTAACTCCTAACTTTCTCCCCTACGGAGGTGAACTTACGGTTGCACCGTTGGGAATATCTAACTCAATATTTGGCCCCCGGTCTAGGACTTCAATATCCCACTGACCACGAGTGGCGGTTTCAAAGACAACATAACGTCCATCTGGACTTATATTTGGTTTTCTAACCCAGCCGCGATAAATTGGTGTGACAATTTGCGACTGTTGCGTAGCGCGATCGTAAAGCGCTACCACTGGTCTTCCCTGGTCACTAGTAAGATAAGAAATATAACGTCCGGTGTAGCTCAAACTAGGACTTTCGGCAATTGTCTCCTGTCGGTTTATCCCCGGTGTACTAATAAACAGTTGCCTCTCCAAATCGTACATTAGTAGCTGCTGATTACCATTCCGATTAGATACAAACGCTAAAAAGCGCCCATTTCCACTCAAAGCAGGTTGCTCTTCAGTGTAGCGACTGTTAAGAGAAGTAGGTCCTATGGGAATATCGTTAGTACTACAAGATACAAGCAAACTTGTTAAACCAAAAACCAGGCTCCAATGAATTGGTCTTTGGAGCCAAAATGCAGGCGTAAATTTTTCCACCTCAACTGTTTTCCGTCGCCTTTAAACCTACTTGCCCGCCAACTGTTTTAAACATCGTCATCAAAATCGGTCAAATTATCTGGCCCTTCATTTGGTTTTTCAATTGGGTTGTATGGTACATAATCGGTTGGAATCGCATCATCATCTTCGCGCGGTCTTCGAGGAGTTGAGTCAGTGGGCGGACGACGCCTTCTCGATCTGGGAGAAACATCATCTTCACGAGTTTCAGGACGCTGTGACCCGTTATTACTACGGCGAGAAGGTTTTCTAACTTCTCCACCCGAATTTTCCCAATCATCAACTTGCCTAGATGAAGAACCCCAGTTCTCTTCTTCAAAGCTTTCAGAAGGGCGATTTACAGGACGCCCAGAAGTCCGGCGACGCGTTCTATCAGATGGAGCCTGTCTTTCACTACTGCTGCTATTGCGGCGTTCTGTACGACGGGGGGGTTGTTCCTCATAGTAGTCATCACGAGTTGAAATCTCATCTCTGCTACCCTGAATCCGGCGACGCGAGGGTCGTTCTTCCTCGTCTTCATAAGGCAGTGGATCTAAGTCTGCCTCCATCTCAGCCCCATACCTCTTGCGGTTGCGGTTCATTGAATAATTTCCGCTTACCTCTCGCTCATCGTCCACAATCGGAGTGTTGCGCTTTGCTTGCTGGGTAGCTATACTCCGCAGGCGGATACTTTCAACTGCAAAAAACACAGTTGTGCCAACTAAAAGCAATTGACCAAATTGTAGAATCGGGTCTAGCCGCCATCCTTGAAAGACGAGAATGAAGCCGCAAAGCAAGCCGACTGCCGCAAAAAAGATATCTTGATCTCGTGACAATTCTGGGCGCACAGTGCGGAGAAAATACAGTGCTGCCCCAGCCACAGCCAGGAAAATTCCTAGAATACTGGCTGAGTTTGCCCCAAAATTTACCTGAGCCAGAAAACTGGCTGAGTTCAGCCCAAAATTTATCATTGCTGTTTTCCCAATATCAAATCTATGTTAGCGAGTCACAATTAAAATCACTACTGTAATTAGGCACGATATATTAAAGCTTCAAAGCCTCTGGCAAAGAAGCTCTGAAGCTATTCACCGAAAAGTAAAAACGTCTATGTCTGTCAGCTACAACTACCACCAGTCGCAGTTTATGCTGCTTTTAGTGCAATTAAGTAGATAGCTCACAGACAATCGATTACGAGAGCTAATTTAACTCTCATAAGCATTATGAACGCTGTATTTTATCTTTTTGGCTAATGAAAATTAGACCAACTGTAACGGGTATTACAACAATTGCTGTACCCCATAGCAGACTCCAAAGAAAATTTGCTAAAGAAGGCGTCATACTTCTCAACCTTTTTTTACACAGTTCATCCTAATTTTAATAGTGTATTACTTTCTTGAGAAGCCTCTAACTCTGAACTGCCAAACTTGGTAACTTCTTTCACCAGTTATTGAGTTAACCACGTGGGGGAGTTCGCTTTTCTATTTCAGAAAGAAGTGACAGCATTTAGTTAAAATAACGATCGGAGTGCTTTACAAAGCTTAAAATTTTGTAGCTATGTCTACGCAAAGCGCAACTTCTTGCCTGCCCTAAGTTTTTTCTTTCTTTACAGATAGATAGTACCTAAAACCGATGACTGGTGTTAACCTGACTGCTTGGATTCTTGGCCCTGTGTTAGGGGTTATGACATTCTTATTTATATTTCGTATCATTCTCACTTGGTATCCGCAAGTGGATTTGAATCGTTTGCCCTTTAATTTAATAGCTTGGCCCACTGAGCCATTTTTAATACCTTTGCGAAAGCTGGTGCAACCTATAGGTGGCGTAGATATTACACCTATTATTTGGGTTGGTATCTTCAGCCTGCTGCGAGAAATCCTGTTAGGTCAACAAGGATTGCTGACTATGCTATCTCGTGTTAATTAAGGTACAGGTTACAGGTTATAACCCTGTCCCCTGTAACCTATAACCTTTTTCCTTCCCTACTCTCCTACCCGTTCATTTCCTGCACAAAATTTGTATAGACATTACCCTGTAAAAACTGTGGAGTTTCCATAATTTTTTGATGAAACCCGATGGTGGTAGGTAGTCCAGTAATGGCACATTCCCGCAGCGCGCGTTTCATCCGGTTAATAGCAGTGGGTCGGTCTGGCGCCCAAACTATTAACTTGCCGATTAAAGAATCGTAGTAGGGCGGGATTTGGTAATCTGTGTAAACGTGAGAATCAATCCGCACACCAGGCCCTCCGGGGGGCAGATAGCTACTGATCCGTCCGGGAGAAGGGCGAAAGTCATGATCGGGATCTTCGGCGTTGATTCGGCATTCGATCGCATGACCCCGTAATACTACCTGCTCTTGAGTAAGCTTGAGTCTTTCACCTTGAGCAATGCGGATTTGTTCGGCAACTAAGTCTATCCCAGTAATCATCTCTGTTACAGGATGTTCTACTTGAATCCGGGTGTTCATTTCCATAAAGTAGAATTTACCGGATCTATCCAAGAGAAACTCAATAGTACCCGCCCCACTGTAGTTAATGAATTGGGCAGCTTTGACAGCAGCTTGTCCCATTTTCTCACGTAGGTCTTGGTCGAGAGCCGGACTAGGAGCTTCTTCTAACAGCTTTTGATTCCGGCGCTGAATTGAGCAATCCCGTTCGCCTAAGTGGATGACATTACCGTAGTTATCCGCCAAAATTTGAAATTCGATGTGGCGGGGACGTTCAATAAATTTTTCTATGTAAACGCCAGAATTCCCAAAAGCTGCTCCTGCTTCGCCTTGGGCTGCGAGAAAAAGTTTAACAAATTCGTCTTCAGAACGAACTAGGCGCATACCCCTTCCACCGCCACCTGCTGTAGCTTTGATCATCACTGGATAGCCGATATCCTTGGCGAATCCTAATCCTTCTTGCTCGGATTCTACCAATCCTTCAGTACCTGGTACTGTAGGTACTCCAGCTTTTTGCATGGTTTCTTTGGCAGTGGATTTATCGCCCATCCGTCTCATAGCTTCTGGAGTTGGGCCGATAAAAGCAATATGATGGTCGGCACAGATTTCCGCAAACCGGGCATTTTCTGCCAAAAAACCATAACCTGGATGAATGGCAGTAGCATTGCGCGTCAGTGCAGCAGCAATAATATTGGGAATATTCAAATAACTTTTACCGCTAGCAGGTTCGCCAATGCAAACTGCTTCATCAGCAAGTTGGACGTGGAGAGCATTACGGTCAACGGTGGAGTGAACCGCAACTGTGGCAATTCCCATTTCTTCACAGGCGCGGAGAATGCGAAGGGCGATTTCTCCCCGATTGGCAATTAATATTTTGTCAAACTTCATTTTTTAGTTTCGATATCATTACCAGTAGATTGACATTTTCTCCGATCCAATTTGAAACAACGCTTCCGCATTATTTCAAATTATTGCAGGAGATTCGCCACCCTGATTCTAAGCAAACGCAAGATGTGCAGGCTTGCTGCCTCTACGGGTCTTACTACACTAACAACATTGCTGCTGTAAGTCTTGGCTAGACTACCAAGCTGGGCTTTTGCGAAGCCGATAGCGAGTCAGACGCTCCTACGTCGCTAACGAGCGTCATAGCCTGTCGTCGACACCACCTACCGCAGACGGATACGCGATCGCACCCCGCCGAACACAGTAGCTCTACCCTTTTCAATATCTCTTGTACAGCTGCTAAATTTCTGTCAGTCTGATACCGCCTTGAGAAAATTTATATTTTTGAGCAACTGAATTTAGATATCACCTTACTATAATTATTTTCTTATGCTATAGTCTATTCTTAGAGAAACCATGCGGATGTGGCGGAATTGGTATACGCGCACGCTTGAGGTGCGTGTGGCTTTGCCTTGGGAGTTCGAGTCTCCCCATCCGCATTTTTGCTTGTTTAAGCATAGGGTCAATAGTCATAGGTCAAAAAACCTTAGACTATTGACCCTTAAATATTAAGTTTGTAGTGAAGACTTTAGTCCTTTTCGGAACCACTCAGTGCTTACTACATATTAAGCATTGCCTTGTCAAAGTACTAGTTTTTTATGCTTTTATAGAAATAGGTGAAGTTTTGTAAAAAGCATTGACTATTTCTTTTACGCCGACAAACAACCTAACACTGCCACCAGCTTGGCATCGCCTCACTCCGATTTGGCAAGGAGGGGAGGAAATAATTCAACAAAGTTTACCTCACACTCAGCTAGCACCTGCATGGCAGCTAATGCTCTTGGGTGACGGCTCTCCAACACGTCACTTAGAATTGCTCACAGGTGAGCCTGTAGAAGTAGATGTTATTGATATGTCATTAATTGGCATCGACTTGGATGCTGCTCCTGAGTTAATCCAAGCTGTCCCAGAACCGCGATTACGACGACAAGTATGGCTGCGTACCGCTTCTGGTCAACGATTAGCCTATGCTACTTCGTGGTGGGAAGCCAGTCATGTCGATGAGTATTTACAAAACCGTTCATTACCAATTTGGGCAAGTTTAGCTCGTCTTCGCACAGAATTGTATCGGGATGTTCGAGGAATTTACTACGGTGACTCATTGGCACTAGAGTCCGGTTTTGGTGTAACTGGGCCTTTTTGGGGTCGCCACTACTTGTTTTGGCATCATGGGCAACCACTGACATTAATTTATGAAGTTTTTTCACCTTATTTAACCAAATATTTGGGGCCTATGCAGTTGAGCGCTGCTAATGCTGAGGCATAGTCTTATTTAAAAGTTTTGCATCTTTTGCAGTGTGTCCCAGACCAGGGGAATTTTACATTAATGACTTTGAAGATGAGTAATCTATGTAAAATACCGGACACTGAATTTATCTTGCTTAAATCGAGTCAACATCACAGATGGAAGCTCTATAAATAGAAGTTAGTCTGGTTTACTGATTACTTGCAGCAATGCCCAAGTTAGTTATATCCTCAAAGTGCTTGAAATGAAGGATGTTAACTTTTGGAGACTTTAAAGGAATGTCCTGCGAAATTCAATAAAGCGTGTTAAAAAAGGTAACTAACCACTAAAACACCGCTTTGAAACAGTAGAGAACGGTTGATTACCGAAATATCATCAATGTCTATGGTGGAAAAATTTATGAAATTAACTACCTTAGATAGATCGCAAGAAACTTTTTGGTTGACTTAACCAATTCAGCAAGTAATGAGTTTGGAAATATGAGGTATAGGTTTCAATGGCACCGCCTCTTGTGTCTGTTCAGATGAAGAAAAATAAGAAACCGTCTCTGGTGCTGACGCTCTCGGCTGCTGGGTTATTGATTGGTGCGGGGAGTGTAGCCTACTGGTTGTTGGCCCAGAGACAAATGTCTTCTAGCGATTTGCTAGTAGGTGCAAATATTATTCCTGGTGATGCCCTGTTTGCGGTTTCCTTAACAACAGATCCCCAGCAGTGGCAGAAATTGCGGCAGTTTGGGACAAAAGAAACCCAAACAGAACTGGACAAAAATTTAGTCCAGTTACGCGATCGCTTTCTCACTAATAATGGTTACGACTTCCAAAAAGATATCGCTCCTTGGGTAGGCGATGACGTGACGATCGCAATTCTTGCCCCAACAATAGGCAATAAACCTGCACCCAAACCAGTTACCACCAATGAAGATGCTGCTAGCGATCAGCAGTCGATGGTAATGGTATTGCCAGTAAAAAATTCAGAAATCGCCAAAAGTATTTTGGCACAACCCAATATCCTTAAACAAGGCAAATGGAGCGATCGTACTTATCAAGGGATCGCCATCAAACAAAGTGAGGGACAAGCAGGGCAAAACTTCTCGGCTGCATTACTAGATGGGCGTTTTTTAGTCATAACTGATAGTCCTAAAGCCACAGAACGAGCGATTGATGCTTATAAAAATAAAACATCCCTAGCTACAACAGGAGGCTTTACTGAGAATTTCCCGAAAATTGCCAATTACCAACCCTTTGGACAGTTTTATATCAATGTGCCAACAGCAGCGAAAATAGCTGCGGCTTCTCCAAACCGTCCTTTACCTGCTCAAGTTTTGGCTCAACTGCAAAATAACCAAGGTTTAGCCGGGACAATAACCTTAGAGTCAGAAGGAATCCGTTTCAAGGGCGTTTCTTGGTTAAATCCTAATAGCCAACGTGTGCTGGTGGTGGAAAACAAAGCTGGGAAAATGCAAAGCCGCATACCAGCCGAAACCTTAATGATGCTTACTGGTGGTAACTTACAGAGGTTGTGGAGAGACTATGTTTTAACATCTCAGGGAAATCCTTTATCACCGATCGCACCAGAACAGATTAGAGGTGGGATAAAATCTCTTACCGATCTCGATTTGGAGAAGGATTTGCTTAGTTGGATGAAAGGGGAGTTTTCCTTATCAGTAATTCCTGCTACTCCAAAAGAAGGTTCGCCAAATGATTTTCGTGCGGGTTTGCTGTTCATGGTACAGACAAGCGATGCCTACGGGGGGCAAAGTCTACGCAAATCAGCTGAAGCATCCATCAGTAAGCTGGATGAAGTGATGAAAAATCAATACCAATTCCAAGTGCAACCGGGGAAAGTCGCAGGTCAACCCGTTGTTAACTGGGTATCACCTTATGGTACGTTAACTGCAACCCACGGTTGGTTAGATGGAGATGTCGCTTTTCTGATAGTGGGCGCTCCGATCGCGGATAAAATTGTTCCCAAACCCAACTACACACTAGCTGGCACTCTTCCCTTCCAGCAAACAGTTCCTACAGAACCTAATCCGACGAATGGTCAATTTTTCCTGGATGTGGAACGAACTGTGAAAAATTTCCCTTTACCAACTCTAATTCCCAATCAAGAAACTTTGCTAGATGCAACGCGCACAATTGGGATGACATCTGCTGTCAGTGACAATCGCAGTAACCGTTACGATATTTTTATCGAACTTAAAAAAGTTACTAACGCGACTACATTGCCTAGTCCAGAAGGGAGTAAGAGTAACTCTGTTAAATAGGGAGTGGGCAGGGGAGCAGCACTTCGGCTACGCTCAGTGACCAAGGAGAAGTTACAGTAAGTTTTTCCCCTCTGCACCTCTGCCTCTTGTGCCCAATCCCCAATGCCCCATTCCCGATTCCCCTCTTAACATATAGGATCAAAACAGTCAGAATCGATATTTTAAATCATCCACGGAGAGAACACTTTATGAATTTGGTTGTACTCCAGAACTGGCTGGACAATGCGTCCTTTGCCATATTATTCCTAACAATGCTGGTGTATTGGGGAGGAGCGGCTTTTCCAAATCTGCCTTATCTAGCCGCTTTGGGGACAGCTGGGATGGCGATCGCAAATTTGTGCATTGCTACTCTACTAGGGGCACGATGGATCGAAGCTGGTTACTTTCCCTTAAGTAATCTCTATGAATCTCTATTTTTCTTAACTTGGGGAATTACCGCCGTTCATCTGATTGCTGAAAATAGTAGCCGTAGCCGTTTAGTAGGAGTTGCAACAGCTCCGGTGGCAATGGCGATCGCAGCTTTTGCTACCATGACACTCCCATCCCAGATGCAAGCGTCAGAACCCCTAGTACCTGCCTTGAAGTCAAATTGGTTGATGATGCATGTCAGCGTCATGATGTTGAGTTATTCTGCTTTGATGGTGGGTTCATTATTAGCGATCGCTTTTTTAATTGTCACTCGCGGTCAAAATATCCAACTACAAGGCAGTTCTGTTGGTACTGGTGGCTATCGCAGCAACGGCTACCGCTTGCACAAAGCCACTGAACTAATTTCTCAACCACCAACCCCTGCTGTTGAAAATAACGGCTTTGCCCGTTTTGAAACTAGTAGCAACGGCAACGGTAACGGAAACACTGCTGTTTTGAATTTAGTAACTACGCCTGAATCTCAAGCCGTAGCATCTGCTGAACCTCTTTCACCCCAGCGCCTTAGCCTTGCTGAAACCCTCGATAACATCAGCTATCGCATCATCGGACTAGGATTTCCCCTGCTGACAATTGGCATCATTGCCGGTGGCGTTTGGGCTAACGAAGCCTGGGGTTCCTACTGGAGTTGGGATCCGAAAGAAACTTGGGCATTAATTACCTGGTTAGTATTTGCCGCCTACCTTCACGCCAGAATTACTCGCGGTTGGCAAGGGCGTCGTCCGGCAATTTTAGCCTCCGCCGGCTTGCTTGTTGTTTGGGTTTGCTATCTCGGTGTGAATCTTTTGGGTAAAGGTTTGCATTCTTACGGTTGGTTTTTCTAAAAATCTCACTAAGACAGTACTGAGTATTGAGTATTTTGCTTTTACTCATAACTCAGGACTTAGTAAAATCTTGCGTAAAACTATGGTGAGTTAAGTATTTAAGTTGAAACGCACAGGAGGGCAGAGTTTTTCTTTGCCCCTACTCTTACAAGATCGCTAAGAGCGATTGCGCCAGACAAAAATTATTACTGATAACGACCAGGGACTAATGACCAATGACTAATGACCAATGACTAATGACTAAATTATCATTTTATTTCGGATGAACTGTTATATCTCTGGAAAATATAGATTTATTGACAGGAGATTTTTATGGAAGATGGATTCGAGATACTAAACCATGATGAAGTTGTGTCTATAGAACCAGACACTTTTAATAAGTTAAATATTGCTAAAACCTTTAAAGTCCGTGATTTGATTACAGCAATTAAGGAATATGTTGGAGCAGAAGAAACGGATGAAGTAAACTTGTATACTCAAGGATTAAATTGTGAAGTTTTACAATTTAGTACTATGGGATGGAAAAAAGGAAAAGTCAGACTTGCTTTAGAATTTTGTCCTGATGAATCTGAGTCACCACTTGATGAAATTTTTCAAAAACTCAAACAAGTGGAAAACTAATACTCAATGAGCAAAATAACCCTGCTTCTTTAAGAAGTAGGGTTTTGATACTCTTTATGTTTGCAAAGAAAATAGGATGTACTAACAACTGAAAAACGGTAAATTTATCATGCTAAATTAGCGTTATATTGAAAGGCATTATCCCAAACATAATCAATCACTGCTTTCGCATCATCCAAGGGTAAAACGTGACATGCTCCTTGGCGATCGTAGGCTAGTAAAGGAATTTCTGGTACATTGTCTGTTGTTTCGCTATTTTGAATTACTTGACCGCGAATATCTTCTAGATTGCTTAGAGGCCCTTGAATATCAAAGTTAATCTTTGTACCTAATTTCTTGTCCATCCAAGTTTCGATGCGAGAATCTAATTGTTGAGGAGTTAATGCTGTGGGGCTAGTAAGTAAATGATAGTATGCCAGAATAATTTCCTTACATTCTTCTTCTTCTGCTAATTCCATAAACATTTGAAACACACTATGATTGTTAGCTAAATTCTGGAAAAATAGCGTATCAGTTACAATTTTCTGAAATCTAATTTTTTTATTTTTGTAATTATTGTATTGCGTAAAAGCAAATCCACCCAAAGCGATCGCTAATGATAAAGCTGCCACCAAGACGGGCATAAAATTTCTGACTTTATCCAACTCTACATTTAATAATTCAATCAGAGAAGTAACGTTTAATACTAGTAAAATTGCCGCAACTAGCAATAATAAATTCGGCAATGTTCTTAATAGCAAAGGAATTGCCGCGCCTATTGCCGGAATTCCAAATAGTAACCGATCTTTCCAGGTCATACTTGTTTTTACATTGGGAAAGATTAAGTCAACATCTAGTTTGGGAATATTTTTATAGAAGTAAACATACATCTTACCGGGAATGAATTTTAATTCTTGGATCTTGTCTTTCTTCGCCCGAAAGTAAGAAGCTTCTTTGAACTTGACTAATAAAACAATCCGTTCAAAAATCTCAATTGTCTTTTCTTCTTGCCAAAAGAATAATTTTTTTACCGAAATTTTTTTAGAATTATCACCCCGGTAATAACAAATCAAGCGGTCAAAGTCCTCAAAATTTACTTGAGTTTTCAATTCAATTAGAGATTTGGTTGCCAGCGCTCGTTTTAAAATCGATTCAGGCAAAAGAATATAGTTAGCTTTTTCGACAATATGCCCAAAGGCTTCAACTACTTTCAACTCCATGTCATCATATTGCTCGAATGTTGGTGGAGTTATTGGTTGAATCTCTGCATTAGGGTTAAAGGGAACGTAGTTATCTTTGATAACTTCTAAGGTTTTGTAGAAGCGAAAGTGATAGTATGCAATGAGGATTTGGCAGAAATCTTGAAATTTTTTGACATCAGCTTCATCTAGCTGACCGTCTTGCAGGCAAAGTTTGATAATATCACTGCGAGTGAAGGGAATAAACGCTTCTCTATTTTCGGAAACAGCCATATTCAAAGATGAATCAGAATCTAACTAGGGTTTGCCACATCCCACGAAAACGGCGACCATAAGACATTATGTCTTCAATTGGCAACTAAATTCTAGTATCTTGGGTGGTAAATCTAGCAGTTTTTTCCTGAGCCGAGGGAAAAAGTAAGTAGGGATATTTGCTTTGCCTTGCACATCTCCAATGCGTTCTGTTATTTTCAAAGACTGATTGAAAAGTGCGTAGGCGTAGCCCGTCGTAGACATCGCTTGAGGTAGATCCTGATTCTCTCTCCTGAATTGCTGTAAAAACTCATTAACGAAGCTTTGAGGTTCATCAGCAAAGCTCTGAGGTTCACGAATAAAGCTCAAAGGTTCATCAACGAAGCTCCGAGGTTCACGAATGAAACTCCGAGGTTCATTAATGGAGTTCAAAGACTCATTCACGAGTATCAAAGACTCGTCCACGAGTATCAAAGACTCGTCCGCGAGTATCAAAGACTCGTCCACGAGTATCAAAGACTCGTCCACGAGTATCAAAGACTCGTCCGCGAGTATCAAAGACTCGTCCGCGAGTATCAAAGACTCGTCCGCGAGTATTAAAGGCTCGTCCACGAGTATCAAAGACTCGCTCACGAGTATCAAAGCCTTATTACAGCAGTTTTCATTTACTTAAATTACACTCTTGCCTTCTTCTTTGCGCCTTTGCACCTTTGCGTGAGACAAAAATCTTTCAGTAATTACGAATTACGCATTACGAATTACGAATTATGAATTACGCATTACCCTATCAAGACTTGCACTCACACTTTCAGCATCCGGTGACTTGAATCGCTGCAAAATCTCTAAAGCTGGTTGCAAATAAGATATCGCTTTAGTGTATTCACCCTGCTGTTCTGCCAAATGTCCTAACCACCACAGAGTCATTGCTTGGCCTTGGACATCTCCAATGCGTTCTCTTATTTCCAAAGACTCATTAAAAAGTGCGATCGCTTCATCCACATCCCCTTTGTTGGCGTAGATACCTGCCAGTTGGTGCAACGTCGCCGCTTTGGTTTGGACATTACCAATGCGTTCATTTATTTCCAAAGACTGATTGTAGAGTGCGATCGCTTCATCTACTTCCCCTTTGTTGGCGTAGATACCTGCCAGTTGGTGCAACGTCGCCGCTTTGCCTTGGACATTACCAATGCGTTCATTTATTTCCAAAGACTGATTGTAGAGTGTGATCGCTTCATCCACTTCCCCTTTGTTGGCGTAGATACCTGCCAGTTGGTGCAACGTCGCCGCTTTACCTTGGACATTACCAATGCGTTCAATTATTTCCAAAGACCGATTGTAGAGTGCGATCGCTTCATCCACTTCCCCTTTGTTGGCGTAAAGAATTCCCAGATTGTTCAACGTTGCCGCTTTGCCTTGGACATTACCAATGCGTTCTGTTATTTCCAAAGACTGATTGTAGAGTGCGATCGCTTCATCCACTTCTCCTTTGTTGGCGTAAAGAATTCCCAGATTGCTCAACATCGCCCCTTTGCTTTGGACATCACCAATGCGTTCTGTTATTTCCAAAGACTGATTGTAGAGTGCGATCGCTTGATCTACTTTTCCTTTGTTAGCGTAGATCATTCCTAGTTGGTGCAATGTCGCTGCTTTGGTTTTGACATCACCAATGCGTTCTGTTATTTCCAAAGACTCCTTGTAGAGTACGATCGCTTCATCCACATCTCCTTTGTCGGCGTAGATACCTGCCAGTTGGTGCAATGTCGCCGCTTTGGTTTGGACATCACCAATGCGTTTAGTTATTTCCAAAGACTGATTGTAGAGTGCGATCGCTTCATCCACTTCCCCTCTGTTGGCGTAGATACCTGCCAGTTGGTGCAACGTCGCCGCTTTGCCTTGGACATCACCAATGCGTTCTTTTATTTCCAAAGACTGATTGTAGAGTGCGATCGCTTCATCCACATCCCCTTTGTTGGCGTAGATAATTGCCAGACAGTGCAACGTCGCTGCTTTGCCTTGGACATTACTAATGCGTTCATTTATTTCCAAAGACTGATTGTAGAGTGCGATCGCTTCATCCACTTCCCCTTTGTCAGCTTTTAGTGTTCCTAAATGATTATAAATTGCTGCTAATTCTCCTTCGTCTTCTGCGGGACAAAGATTTAAAGCTTGTTCGTAATAGTTTAATGCTTGATCAACCTCACCCATTTGGTGTTCACAATAAGCAATTTCTCTTAGAACACTATGGTTTTTAGTAATTTCTAAGGTTGATTTGCACAGATGTATTGCTTCCCAAAAACGGCTTTGATTTTTCCAGTTATCTGCCAATGAACTAGCTATTTTCGCTGCGATTCTTTCATCCTTCCCCAGCAACGCCAAGCGATGAATTTCTAACTTTTGTGCTTCCGTAGAAGTTTCTGCCTCTTCCCACCACAGACGATACAAAATTTGTACAGCTTGTTTATACAACTCTTCACCATTGGGGTTTTCTGGATCTAGCAACGGTGACAAAATTCGGGGAACACGATACAACCTCTCTTTGTTGTTGGTGAGGGTAACTTCCAACAAACCCAAAATTTCAGCGCGTTGCTTATGACTTTCCCAACTTGAGATATCCTCACAAATCGGGTCAATAGCAGCTTGAGGAACAGGTAACTCATACACCAACAACTTCCCCAGCATTTGACGCAAAGCTGGAGTTTGCTGCTTCAGCAATACCTGTGCCAAAATATCCTCACGAAATTCCTTTTCCTTTTCTGCCATCTTTTGCAGAATCATCTCAACTCCCCTCTCCGCTTCTGGCGAGTTCTGGGAATTTTGCAAAATCTTATCTAACCATTCCAACAGCCGAGGATTTCCATCTGCTGCTTTTTTGGCACGTTCCGGCAAATCTGGCTGAAATTGCCAACTGCCATTAAACGAATCCAGACGATTATACTTTTTAATTAAATCTGCCCCACCCAAAGCACCCAGAGGTTCGCGGTACAGACGATGATTCAGTTCCGACAATGGGAAATCGTAGCGACAGGTAATAATTACCTTGTGGGGAAGTTGGGAATTTTGCATCGCCTTCAGCAACGCCAGCAGTACATCCACAACTTGTGGTTGCAAGACATAAACCCCATTTCGTAATTCCAAATTAGCCTCAAAGTCATCCAGCACAAAAGCAAAGCGCTGTTCTTTGGTATTCAGTCCTTCAGTGAAAAACTTGGTGAGGCGCTGCATCAACGGTAACTTGCCATTGAGAATTTCATGCCCCCGTTCCGAGGTACATTGTTCAGCAAGGGTTTTGAACAGTTTGTCCTCATCCAGTTGCCGAAAGTTCACCAGCCTGTGATAGCCAACCATCCTTTCCAGAAGTCGCGCCGTCACAGTACTTTTACCCACACCCCCCAATCCGTGAATTAGTACCCCTAATGAAGTGCGAATTGCTTTGAGACAACGTTGCAAATTCCGCCGTCTCCCAACAAACTCAGAGGATTTCGCCACCCGCACCTGTTGGGTATCGGGATCTAAAAACTGTTGGTATGCAGGTTCCGGCGCAGAGGGTGGCACATCTCCCAACACTTCCACCAACGCACCCGGACATTCTCCCTGGACATATAACCGCAACAAATGCCAGTCACGCACTTTCTGTTTAAACAACTGCTGGTAAGTGCTAGCGAGTGCTTGTGCTAATTGATATCCGGCTGCCAATTTGCCGTAGAGGTGCGCGGCGGCGGCTGTGGCTGTCCGATCTTCCACAGGCCGCCCCCAACTTAAAACAGCGATCGCCCCTTGTTCAATAAGTGCCTCAGCCATAGAAGGGACAGCGCCCTTATCTGCTGCTTGTCCAGTCCGACACCCAGACAAAAACACCAACTTGGGAAAGCGAAACCGAAAGACTTCCGCCAGTTCTGCGGCTGTGGTTTCGTGGCGATCGCCGATTTCCGTCTCAGTGATAAAGTAAGGCGTGTAAGGTGCTTCATCTTTAATTGACGCGTGTCCTGTGAGGTGAAACACATCAAAGTCATTAAAATAGCGACTCCACACCTTACCCAACTCGCTAACGCAACCGCTTTCTTCCACCCGCAAATCTACAGCAAAATCTCGCGTATCAGCCAGAATTCTCGCTTCTTCCTGTTCAAACTCTAACTTTGGTTGCACATCTTCCGGATCGGTTGCCATAAACAATACTCGCAATTGTCGTGCTTCCACAGAAAACGCTTCCGTTTCCTTCTCAATCCAGCGCAGAGGTAACACCACTGGATTAACCCGCTTCACCAAAAAATCCTCACCATCATGCAGCACTTCCCAAGGTAGATGTGCCAGTTTTTGATCGGTATCAATAGCAATTACCAACCCCTCACCGCGACAGTTAGCAATTCCCCGACTCAACCACCGTCCATCCCCATCCAACCAAAAAAATAACTGCTTCCCGATTCCTGGTAAATTGGGCAGCAGTTTATAGTAATCTCGTTCGCCTTGCTTGAGTAAATCAGCGATTTCTGCTAATTTCAGACGACGTGATTCATAGTGCTTTATTTGAGGTAGCCAATACCTGAGTTCAACAGTTTTCTGCGTACTTTCCCGAAGTTGAATGCGGATAGTTTGCACTTATTTGCTGATAGATTTGAGGATTTCCGTGATTTCCTCTATAGTAGCTTCTTCGAGTAAAATCCTGTTTCCAGTATCAGGGTCAAGAATTACTACATCAAATTGCTTCCCAGGATGAGATTTATGCCATTCTTGATACCATTTGCGAATTTGTTCAGCTAAAGCCGCAACACCACCTACAATGCCAATAATAGTTGCGATCGCCGCTAAAGTTCCCTCTCTTTGCGTCGGAACTTCATAGCTTCCCGATATTCCAGGAATTTCTAGCAAAGCCTCGGCTGCTGCTGGTGCGCCTTCACCCTCAATACCGACTTGAATTCCTGCCATTAAATCACCTACGAATTTATACAACATACTGTATATTCTGCATTGAATTGGCGATCAGCTTTATGCAAAGACACAGAGACGATTACAAAATTATTTACTTAGTGTTGTACCAATTGTCTAAAATAAGGCAACAGACCCAAACCTGGAAACCCAGATTAAATCTGACTTTCAAAAATTACGAATTACGAATTACGAATTACGAATTAATATGTCTCTTGCTCCTTGGCGAGGTGCGATCGCTCATGCACTCCATCGCAACCGTAGCCTTGTTTATGCCCGTTACCTGCAATTGGCAACAGTACAGGCAAACGGTCGCCCCGCTAATCGTACCCTAGTCTTTCGCGGCTTTCTGGAAGATACAAACCAGCTAAAATTTATCACCGATAATCGTAGCGCCAAAGCCGACCAAATACAGCAACAACCTTGGGCAGAAATTTGCTGGTACTTCCCCAATACACGAGAACAATTCCGCATAACTGGTTGTTTGACCCTAGTAAGCGGTGATGATTTTGACCACAATTTACAGCCAGCCCGGATCGCAATGTGGCAAGAATTGAGTGATGCGGCGCGTTTACAGTTTGCTTGGCCGCATCCTGGAAAACTCAGAGTTGAAAACCCAGAAGCTTTTGCACCACCAGCACCCGAACCCGTACAGCCAGTGCCTAATTTTTGTCTACTGCTACTCGATCCAGTGCAGGTAGATCACTTAGAATTACGCGGCGAACCACAAAATCGATGTCTTTATCACCGTAATGATCGGCAAGAGTGGTCTAGCCAAGCGATTAATCCTTAAATATTGGAATAGAGACGCGATTAATTGCGTCTCTACAGGAATTAGGAGTTGGAAACTGCAAACCTGCATTTATGATTTTTATTCCTCACTCCTCACTCTTAACTTCTCACTCTTTTAAATGCCAGCACCATCTAGAAATTCCTGAATAGCCTTATCCTTCAGGTTGCACCAGCGAGTATCGTGGGTTAGCTCATCCTCTTTCGCTGCTAAACCACCCACCAAAACAGGAGTTTTTTCTGAAGAATTGGTGCGCTGAAGAGTTTGTATTTGTTCTTCCAACGCTTCAATCCGGTCTACTAAAGCACGAATTACTTGAGCTTCTGAATCTGGTAAGTTATTGTGTTCAAGAGGTGAAACCCGAACTCCAGAACGATACATAATGCGCCCAGGCACACCTACCACTGTACAGTCTGAAGGTACATCTCTTAAAACAACAGAACCAGCACCAATACGGACATTATTGCCAATTTGGATATTGCCCAGTACCTTCGCTCCAGCTCCGACTACGACGTTTTCACCCACAGTAGGATGGCGCTTACCGCATTCTTTACCAGTACCCCCAAGGGTGACACCTTGATAAATTAGAGCATAGTCTCCAACGATCGCAGTTTCACCAATTACTACACCCATCCCGTGGTCAATAAACACACTTTGCCCAATTGTTGCACCAGGGTGGATTTCAATTCCAGTCAAAAACCTAGCCAAATGAGAAATCAGGCGCGGAATAAAGGGAAGACCAATACTATACAGCCAGTGAGCCAGCCTATGGAATAATAGGGCTTGCAAACCAGGGTAACAAAATAAAACTTCCAACCAGTTACGGGCAGCTGGGTCACGTTCAAATATGATACGAAAGTCAGCACGCAGTATAGATAGCACGAGATAGCACCCTCGGAAAGCACAACAAGCTACTCTCCCATATTATCCTCTCAGGTGTTACACATAAAAATTGGGCATTGGGAATGGGGCATTGGGGAGGTAGTGCGGTCTTGGGGTCTCCCCAAGTGGAGCAACTGCCGTCATTGCTTGCTTCATCTTCCCCATCCCCACTTCACTGCTGCTCCACTTTCAGAGTGTAATCGTGCTTGACCCCAGGATTAAATGTACCTACCCAAATCCGATAAGTACCACGTTTCCAGTTGCGATCGCTAACGCTAGCATCTTTACTTTTACCAGTATCATCGCCGCAACGAATTGTTGTTTGATCTGGACCTTGGATGATTAAAGTTGTGTCGTTGTTGTTGCTATCAACTTGGATTATTAGCTGAGAAAAGTCCTTTTCCAAAACCATAATGTGATCTGGTTTGGAATCGGCAAAGCCAATGCAAGCTTTTTGATCGCGATCGCGGTTACTTATGGCAGACAATGAGTAAGAACCACCTGTAAACCCCTGCACTGTTCCTTGTGCTGAATCAAAGTTTGTTGATAAATTCAAAGTGGCAAAGTTTGCTGTCTGTGCTATTGCAGGGGTAGCTGTAATGGCGGTAAGTATAGCCAACAGCCAACCGCTGCGAAACTGAAGTCGGGGGCGACAGTATTTCATAGTAGCCCTCCAACAGGCTTTTAAATTAGTGATGATATATACATATTCTAGTAAAAAAATTCCAGTGAAATTTCAGTTGGTTGTGCCACAATCAAATGTGCCACAGTTGATGTTTTTAAAAGTGGACAGCTAATTGCTAGGTTGTTTCTCGATCTAGATAGCAACATTAAATCGCGCCCGTTGATAGTAGGTCATTTTGGCAATCAAGGCATTAATTAGCAAATGCTACAGAATATCTACGTAAATATTATGAGGCAAGAAAGTAGAGAAGGGAAAAGAATTTTTTCCCTTTTCTACTTTGAGCTTTTATGAAAATCTCACGAATTATGGAGTTTGAAGAAAACGCCACCTTTGAGCGATCGCGTGTCAGTTCCATAACTACTGACTGTGAGCGATCGCAGGTTGTTAAAAAATGGTTTACCTAAGACTTCCACTAGTTTGAGAATCGGTACTTGACGCTCTAACAAATTCTGGCTCTTTGTCCAATCAAGATATATATAGCCTTGGTTTGGTAGGGGAATTGCAGCGATACTATCTTTGAAATTGGGATTGTCAATTATGGAATTATCCTTGGTTGTGAGAATTTTATTCATCGTCTCCAAGTCAGACGCAAAAATTTCGTAATTTCCTAAAGTTGTATGCAATCCCCGCACTTTTGTTTCAATGCTGAAAGATGCTCCTTCTTTGACATCACTTTTTTTTGTAGCTGTGGTTAACTCTGTCCAAGCGGAGATTTTTTGCTTGTCTATATTCAGGGTATTAATACTGAGTTCGTTGGATGAGGCGATCGCATCTAATCGAGCAACCCCTTTTTCCACACTCTCGGATTTTTCCACCACAAAAATCCAATGTGGGGTTGTTTGCTCTTTCGCAGGTAACAATGCTATGGCATATTCTCCTTGTACCCAGCTAAAAATATCCTTTGGTAAGTTTATGCCCCAGCGTTTTTGAACATCTGCCAAAGGTTTTGCTAATCGAGAAACCACATCTTCCTCAGAACCATATATAGTTGCTGTTGCTTGTTTCCAGAGTTTAGCTAAATCACTGTCAGCCAAATTACTCAAATTCGAGCCGGAAATTGCTAAACCTGCGGATGCTGGAACATACTGTAATGCTCCCACAGGTTTAGATAGCGGTGCAGATGGAGGGACAATTTCCGATGAAGTCAAAATGGTGGTTTCTGCCAGCAATCCTTTAGGATTTAACACTAAGGATATGATTTGACTGTTATAAAGTTGTTCTGGTAACTCTAACCCTTGCCATTTTGCCACGATGGGAAGATTCAAGAAAGCTACAGCTAATCCCCCTTCTACCCGTTCTTTAGTAGCTTTTTGGTATTCGGGTGAGCTAGTCAAATTCAGATCGGGCGCTTGGACGTTATTGATAGCATCTTTTAGTACTTTCGGATCGTTGGCAAATAAGACGAAGCTTTCACCGACAACAGCACCAGCAAGTAAATCTTGTTCTGGCTGGGAATTGTCAGAAATCAGTTTTACACCTTTATATTGTTCAACAGCTAAGTTTGCACCAGCTAAGGCTCGTTTAGAAAACAACAATTCGACAAACTCGCGGCTTTTCTCCGGTTGCTTGGTTGCTAATGCCAACAAATACCCTGACTGTTGTCCGTTTTCGGGGTCGCGATCGATATCTAAGGTAGCGATCGCTAATGTAATTTCGTCCCCTAACCAGGGTTGAATGTCTTGTTTGTAATCTATGCCACTCTTGGCAAATAAACTGGTTTTGAGTTTAGATAGTTCCTCTTCGCGCTCCAACGCCTGCAAACGGTCAGGATTCGTCAATAACGAAACCATTGCAGGGGAAAGTTTCGACACGAATATGGCTGCACCAGGCCCAGAGCTAGAAGCAATGAGGTTAGCCGGACTTTTAGCGAAAAACCAGTAAAAGCCTGCGATCGCAATTACTAGCAGGGCGATCGCCCCAGCTACAATAAAACCGATAAATGAACGTTGCCTATTCACATTAAACCTATTAAAAAAGACGGTTTACAGCCATTTAAGCAGAAAGCCTAGCAGAATTAATCAACCTTCTTGAGAATGGATACTCATGCAAAGGCAGAGATTTTCTGTCACCATAAATAGGATTAGGACTGTTTATAGGGAATTCTTTTAGTCAACCCATGAACCAAATTAGTGTAGAAGAACTGGCGCAACGTCTTTCTTCTAGTGATGTAAGTATTCAGCTAGTAGATGTGCGTGAACCAGAAGAATTAGCGATCGCTAGCATTGAGGGCTTTGTTAACCTACCTTTAAGTCAATTTGCTGAATGGGGAGATCGAGTACCTACCCTGTTCAATCCCGAAGCCGAAACCTTAGTGTTATGCCACCACGGCATCCGCTCTGCTCAAATGTGTCAGTGGTTGATTGCTCAAGGTTTTACAAATGTGCAAAATATTTCGGGTGGTATTGATGCCTATTCCCAATTAGTAGACCCTTCAATTCCCCAGTATTAGCTTCTGCTCTGATACATCATTCAGATGGAACTTACTCTTCCATCTGACTTTTGCTATGCTAAAGATAGAAGTACATCAATTTAGAGGCTTGCCGGAAAGTTTGAAATTTGGGCATCAAGTACATCTGCACAAAAATGTTGGATTGCTCTAAGGCATCATGTAAAAATAACTTGAACAATTTGCCGAATGGTTAGATGATCGGAATGTAACCGAATTAAAGGCTTATATGTCTGATAAGCAGGTAGTAGAAAGCATTCAAGACAAGTACGATTCGT